>JANXUN010000357.1 GCA_025356185.1 Gemmatimonadaceae bacterium | reverse complement strand
CCAATTCCGCGCCGACTCGCGCAACCGCTGGTTGAGGGAATTGCACATCCCGTTGTTGCGGACACGCGCAAAGCACAGTTGCTCTTCCCCGATATTCATCCAATGCCGTATGCGCACGCTGTCGAGCGCGCGCTGCGTCGGCTTTCGCAACAGGCCGTCGAGTCGCGTTGGAGTGATGCGTTGGGAAGCGCACACGGGTATGAGTTACGCGATCGCGAGGGAGTGCTTGAAGAAACGCGCGCGATTTACGTGGATGCCGAGCCAGATCAAGTGTTTCGCGCGTTTTGCAAACTGGGTGGGGAGCGTGGATGGCTCGTGTGGAACGTGCTGTGGCGTATACGTGGATTTGTCGATCGTCTGGTAGGCGGCCCCGGGCTGCGTCGCGGTCGTCGCGACCCCGAGTGGCTGTATCCGGGCGACGCCGTCGATTTCTGGCGTGTTGAAACTGTCGAACGTCCGCGTTTGCTGCGGCTGCGCGCAGAGATGCGCGTTCCGGGTAAGGCGTGGTTGCAGTTCACCGCAGTACCTGAAGGAACAGGAACGCGCTTGATTGCGACCGCGCTCTTCGCTCCGCGCGGACTCTTGGGTCTCTTGTACTGGTACGCGATGTATCCGGCACATCTGTTTATTTTTGGCGGTATGGCGCGCGCCGTCGCGTCGCTCGCGAAATCGGAGCCCTTGCACGCGCTTGAATCGCGGCGCGTTCCTGACGAGACCCCCACGTCCATCGACGTGTTGCCGCAATGATGTTGTACGGTTGCGCGGCGCTCGTCGCGATTCAATTACCGATGTTCGTCTTGCTACTGTTGCGTCTCGCGCCGGGGCGCACGCGACGTCCGCCGATGGCGCCCGTGCTCACGCCGTCAACCGACACCAGCGTCACCGTGCTTGTCGCCACGCTCAACGAAGCCGCACGCATACAACCGTGCCTCGATGGGTTGATGCAGCAAGTGGCGCCACTGTTGGAAGTCCTCATCGTTGACAGTCATTCCACCGACGGCACGCAAGCGCTCGTACACGCAGCGACTGCGCGCGATGCGCGTATCAAGCTCGTGATCGACGAGCCGCTTCCGGACGGGTGGGTGGGGAAGGTGTGGGCGCTTGACAACGGACTTCGGCACGCGCGTGGCGAATGGATACTTGGTATCGACGCCGACACCGTGCCAGCAGTTGGTCTCGTTGGTGCGGTGATCGATGCGGCGACGCGCGACAATTTTGACGTTGCCTCGTTTTCTCCCCGATTTGAAAAGCAGAGCGCGGGCGAACGCTTTGTGCAGCCAGCCATGCTCACCACGTTGGTATACCGCTGTGGAGCTGCCGGGGTCACGCAACCACCGCCCGATCGCGTGCTCGCGAATGGACAGTGCTTTCTCGCTAAGCGCGCGCTGCTGCAACAGCACGGCGGCTATGCGCCGGCGCGCGCGTCGTTTTGCGATGACGTGACGTTGGCGCGCCATCTTGCATCGCGCGGTGCACGCGTCGGATTCCTTGATGGTTCCAAGATCATTCGCGTGCGATCGTACTCGTCGTTCGGCGAGATGTGGCGCGAGTGGGGGCGCAGCTTTGATCTCAAAGACGCCACGACTCCGTGGCGCCGCGCGGTGGATCTGCTGCTCGTGTGGAGCGTGCAAGCCGCACCGCTTCCGGTGTTGCTCGGACTGTCGTGGAATTGGCGCGCACTCACCGGCGAAAGCAGTAGCGACGTGACGCGTGCATTGGTGCACGCAATGCTCGCAGTGAACGCGTCGGCACTGGCGCTGCGATTGTTCATGGTCTTCGCGTTGCGCGGCAGCTATGCAACGCGAGGCGTGTCGTTCTGGTGCTCGTGGCTGGCCGATATGCCAGCCGCGATGCGGCTTACGTGGAGTATGCTGCGCACGCCGAGTCGATGGCGCGGTCGTAGTTACGCGCCCATGTCTGCGGTGCGCTGAAGGAGCGAGAGCACTTCGCTCACGGCGGTTGCCCCTTTGTCGTGCGCGAGCCACGTCCGAATTTGCGTGTAGCGTTCAACTGGCTCCAGCGTCGCGCCTTCCCCCATCGCCCACGCCTGCAATGGCGCGGGACGCGGCCCCCACCAGCCGCGTTCGACACCGGTCTCGTCCAAGACGATTAGTACGGGGATCGACCGCGCGCCGTCCGACAGATGCGCGTCCATGATCGTGTCGTTTTGATCACGAAGAACAAGCCGCATCTCGATGAGTGGGTTGCATTCGATCAATCGTGCGATGTACGGAATGGTGTGAGTCGCGTCTCTGCACCAATCCTCAAGCAGCACGAGCAGCCGCAGCGGGACCGTAATCTGCGCGACCGCTTCACGCGCCGAGTCGTCAACGGACGCGGTGTCGCGTGTGACGTTCCACAGATCGGAATACTTCTGTACCTGCGCGATAAAACGGTCGAACGTGAAAGCCGTTGACCACACCGATTCATCCAGCCGACTCTCGCTCACGCTGGCTCCAACACTCGCAGCATTGCCCGGGCAAACGCAGGCAGGTCTTTTGGCACGCGTGCACTGACGATGTTGCCGTCGATAACCGCGTCCTGATCGACCCACGTCGCACCGGCGTTCATCACGTCATCGCGAATCCCAACCGTCGACGTGAGCGTGCGGCCGCGGACGATACCCGCCGAAATTAAAATCCACGGACCGTGACATATCGTGGCCACCAGTCCGTTATTCGCGTGAACCGTGCGAACCAAGTTCAACACCGACGGATCGCGCCGGAGCTTGTCTGGCGCCCACCCACCTGGCGCGAGCACTCCACACAACGTTGTTGGATCCACGTCCGCGACACGTCGATCAGCAGGTGCCGGGTACCCCCACTTTCCCGAGTACAGTGCGTCGCCCATCCCCACGAGCGGCGTGTCGTATCCAGCTTCTTCGAGACGAAGCTTTGGGTACCAAACTTCAAGGTCTTCGTACTCAGGCCCTATTAAAATCGCGATCGTTCCCTTGGACATCTGCCACTCAACGAAGGAGGTCCGCTACGAGTCACGCGTGAGTCTAACAGCGGCGCTTCGCAGAGCGCGTGTCGCGCGATAATATGGCTCGATAGAACGTTCCAATGCACGCTTCGCGGGGAGGCCGCCTCGCAACCGACGACCAACACCGGGCGCGAATCCCGGATACGGAGCGCAGATGAAACTAGTCATCGCGATCATTCGACCCGAAAAGCTCGCTGACGTCAAACGATCGCTGTTTCAGATCGGCGTAACGGGCATGACCCTGTCGCGTGTCAGTGGACACGGTGGGGAACGCGACGTTGTGCAGCGCTATCGCAGCACGACCGTTGTGCTCGAGTTCCGCGAGAAGGTGCGAATCGAGATGGCGTGTTCCGAAGAGTTTGTCGAACGCACCATTGAGGCGATCTGCGAAGGCGCGCGCACGGGAGACGTCGGAGACGGTAAGATCTTTGTCATGCCGCTCGATCACACGGTGCGCATTCGCACGGGCGAGCGTGATAACGATGCACTCACGGCGGTCAACGCTGATGAAGTGATGCGTATGACGCAGCTCGAAATGCCGGTGCCTCGCTTGGAGGATTTGTAATGCAGGCGACTGTGGCGATTTCCAGTGGTGATACCGCGTGGGTGTTGATCAGCACGGCGTTGGTCGCGCTGATGGTGCCTGGATTAGCGTTTTTTTACGGTGGGCTCGTTCGTCAAAAGAGTGCGCTCAACACGATGTTGATGAGTTTTGGTGCGCTCGCGGTGATCAGCGTGCAGTGGGTGCTGTTTGGATACAGCCTCGCGTTTAGTCACGGCTCGTCATTCATTGGTGGCGTTGAGTGGATTGGCTTTCGAGGCGTCACAGGCGCGGCGAACAGCACGTACGCCGCAGCGCTTCCGCATCTGCTGTTCGCTGCCTTCCAAGCGATGTTCGCGGGCATTACCGTCGCGCTCTTTTCCGGCGCTGTGATCGAACGCATGCGCTACGTGGCATTTCTGATTTTTGGTGTGCTGTGGTCAACGCTGATCTACGATCCGCTTGCGCATTGGGTCTGGGGCGACGGTGGGTGGCTGCGCACGCTCGGCGCGTTGGACTTTGCCGGTGGAACGGTCGTGCACATCAGCGCAGGCGTCACCGCGCTGGTGCTCGCGATCGCACTCGGCGCGCGTCGCGAATTTAAACGCGTACCGTCGGTGCCTCACAGCGTACCGTTCGCGTTGCTCGGCGCAGGGATGCTCTGGTTTGGATGGTTTGGTTTTAACGCGGGTTCCGCGCTCGCGGCCGATGGAATCGCGGCAAATGCGCTGGTGTCGACTCACAGCGCAGCGGCCGCGGCGCTGGTGATGTGGATCATCATCGAAAACCGACGCGGTGGACGGGCGACAGCCGTCGGTGCAGCAACGGGTGCGGTCGTTGGGTTGGTCGCGATCACACCGGCGGCCGGATTCGTGTCACCGTTGTCAGCGATCGCCATCGGCGCGCTCGCTGCGCCCTGCTCATTCTTTGCGCTGCAGTATCGCGGCACCACGCGCGTGGACGATACGCTCGACGTTTTTGCGTGTCACGGCGTCGCGGGAATCGTCGGCGCACTGTTGACCGGCGTGTTCGCATCGAAGGCGATCAACCCTGCGGGAAACGACGGACTGCTGTACGGCAATCCCAAGCTCGTGCTGATACAACTGCTGGCCGTGGCCACGACCATCGCATTCGCCGCTGTCGGATCGTTCGCAATCTTTGCGGCGCTGCGCTCGGTCATGTCCCTGCGAGTCTCGGTCGAAGTTGAGTTGACGGGTATCGACGTCAGCGAGCATGGCGAAGAAGCGTACCACGACAACGATCTGAGCGATCTCGCCGGACGCAGCACGTTACTCGGCGACGCGGTTGTGTTGTCTGCCAGTGAAATTCGCGCGGCGCAAGCGGTGCGACGACAGGCGTAGGAGCGGTCCAGAGCACAAAAAGGGGCGATCGTCAGATCGCCCCTCGCACCGCACGACACAACTCGCGACTACCGCTTTGCGAACCGATCCTGAACCCAGGTAATCGGAATCATGAACAGTGGCGACAAAAAGAGTCCGAGCAGCACGTTGATCCACGTGATCGCCATGTAGTAGGCGGTCATGCCCAGTGATGCCCAGATTGTGCCAAATGTGCCGTGATGTTCCACGAAGAGTCTCCGAGGGTGTTCGGACAACGCACCAGGTGTGCGATAGCCCTGCGTGCATTCGCTTGCCGTGCGCGAGTAGAATAGCGGACGCAGCGCGCCGAAGGTAGGGGGACAGTTGACTAGGCAGCGCGATTTCGACATCTGTCAGATGTCATGAACACGGCCTCCGTCACACGCACTGAATCCGCGCACGAGAGCGCTGACGCCATCGACGACGCGATGCGGGCCGCGCTACGTGACGCTCTCCGTCACGACAGCCGGTCACTCGTGCTGGCCGTATCGGGCGGTCGCGACTCCATGGCGCTGATGCACGCGATGGCGCGGTGGGCGCCTGATCGCGTCAAAGCTGTCGCAACATTTGACCACGGCACTGGGCAGTACGCGACCGACGCGGCCTCGCTCGTGGTGTCGACCGGCCGAAAGTTGGGATTTGCTGTCGTCCGCGAGCGCGCCCGTATCGCCGGCACGACCGAATCCGCATGGCGGACAGCTCGGTGGGAGTTTTTGCACCGGGTGTCTGCGGCGTTCAAAGCGTCTGTGGCCACGGCGCACACACAAGACGATCAGCTTGAAACCATGGTCATGCGCGAGCTTCGCGGAACAGGGACACGCGGACTCGCAGCGCTCGCCGCCTCGTCGATCATCGTCCGGCCGTGGTTGCAAGTGTCACGAAGCGCCGTGGAGACGTGGGCGAGCTCCCACGACGTTCTCTTCGCCGAAGATCCCACTAACCACTCTCGGGCGTTTCTTCGCGCGCGCGTTCGGCACGATTTGTTGCCCGCGATCGCCAACATCGATCGCTCGTTCGCCACTGACATGATTGCGCTTGGTGCGCGCGCCGCCCAGTGGCGCAGCGAAGTCGACGCGTACGTCGCGTCGTGGCCACTGCGGACCGTGCGAGCCGGTGTCATTGAGATTCCCGCGAAACCGCTCCTCAACACCAGTGACGCAGGTCGTGCAGTTTTGTGGAGCGCATGCTGCGCGCGAGTTGGCGTCGCGCTCGACGCGCGCGGAACCCGCACCGTGGTGCGGTTTACAACAGCAAACCGCCGCGGAGCAACTGTAGAAATTGCCGGTGGAGCGACGGTGACACGCGCGGGAGATCGATCGCACGACTATTTCGAATTGCGCAGCCCTGCATCTGCCGCTCACAGCGCCGAGTGGCGATGGTCCGGCGCCGCCGATTTAATCCCCCCGAGATTGGGCGAGTGGCGATGGCGTCGCGTGCGTGAGGGAGCCATCGACGATCCTTGGCTCGTGGGTGTGCCCGTCGGATCAACGGTGAGTATTCGGCCGTGGCGCGCCGGTGATCGCATTTTCACTGCCGGCGCACGCGCAGGACGCCGGGTGACACGATACTTTTCAGATGCGCACGTTTCAGTGCTTGACCGGACGGGCTGGCCGGTCGTCATCGTGGACGGGGCGCTGATATGTGTTCCGGGACTTTGCCGCTCCATTGCGGCGCCTCACCGGCCGGGCTGGCCGGACTCGATCTGGTATCGATGTGAGCGCGACTGATTCGGCGGCAATCAACGCAGCGACTGTGAAGGCGGTAAACGCCGATCCGCGCCTCGACGGGCGCGCGGTGCGTCGGATTGTGTTCGATGCCGATATGATCGAGTCTCGCGTGGCCGAACTGGGCGCTGCCATCACCGAAGCGTATCCGGACGGCGATCTGCTCGTACTCGGATTGCTTAAGGGCAGTTTTATCTTTCTGAGCGATTTGGTACGCCACATCGCGCGGCCGCTCCAAGTCGATTTCTTGGTCGCCTCCTCGTATGGCGATGCGATGGAATCGAGCGGCGTGGTGCGATTGTTGTACGATCCGGAAACAGAACTCGAGGGGAAACACATTCTCCTCGTAGAAGATATTGTCGATTCTGGTCGAACCCTCAACCGCCTGATCGAACTGCTGGGAGATCGCAGTCCCCGGTCGTTGGAGATCTGCGCGCTGCTGCACAAGCATATCGCTACGGAGCTGCACCACCCAACGCGTTTTATCGGTTTTGATGCGCCGCACGAATTCTTGGTCGGATACGGTCTCGATCACGCCGAGAATTTTCGGCACTTGCCGTACGTCGCCAGTCTTGAATAGACCCGCTCGCACCGCTGCCGTCAGGCAGCACCCATCATGCAAGCACCCATGACGCCGAATCCCAAAAAGCCTACGAACTGGGCTCGCATTTCCAAAACGGTTTCGTTCTGGTTCCTCGTAATCCTGATTCCGGTCGCGTTCCTGACGTGGTCGGGCGGCCGGGAGACGCAGTCACCAGAAATCGATTACACAGCGTATCGGCAACAGCTCGATCTCGGCAACATCAAAGCCGTCACGTTCCAGCCCGAAAACGTGGTCGCTGGGCAGTTCAATCAGCGCGTCAAAATCGGTCCGCGGGATGCACAGAAGTTCACGGTGCGTCTGCCCGCCGGCGTGACGCCCGACGAATCCAAGCGACTCTTTGAACGCGGCGTTCGTATCTCCGCACAGGAAGCGCGCCCAAATCTTGGCAGCGTGCTGATCACGATTTTGCCGTACCTCCTGCTGATCGGATTCTGGTTTTTCATCTTCCGGCAGATGCAGGCCGGTGGCAACAAAGCGTTTTCGTTCGGCAAGAGCAAAGCCAAACTGTTAAGCGGCGACACGCCAAAAATTACTTTTGCTGATGTTGCCGGTGCCGACGAAGCGAAGGTCGAACTGCAAGAGATCATCGAGTTTCTGAAAGATCCGCAAAAGTTCACCAAACTCGGTGGACGTTTGCCCAAGGGCGCACTGTTGGTGGGACCGCCAGGCACAGGAAAAACGTTGTTGGCCAAAGCGGTTGCCGGCGAAGCGGCACGTCCGTTTTTTAGCATGTCGGGCTCCGACTTTGTCGAGATGTTTGTCGGTGTTGGTGCGTCACGTGTGCGCGATCTATTCGAGCAAGGCAAAGCGCATGCGCCATGCATCATCTTCATCGACGAAATCGACGCCGTCGGGCGCCATCGCGGCGCAGGACTGGGCGGTGGACACGATGAGCGCGAGCAGACGCTCAATCAGTTGCTCGTTGAGATGGACGGATTCGAATCCAACGACGGCGTGATCTTGATTGCGGCCACGAATCGTCCAGACGTGCTCGATCCGGCATTGCTACGTCCGGGTCGCTTTGATCGACAGATCGTCGTCGATGCCCCGGATTTGCGCGGACGCGAAGGCATTCTCAAAGTGCACCTGCGCAACAAGCCCCAGGCCGACGACGTGAGTGTGCACTCGCTCGCGCGTGGTACGCCCGGAATGGCCGGCGCGGACCTCGCGAATCTCGTGAACGAAGGCGCGCTGCTCGCTGCGCGCAAAGGACACGACAAGATCTACATGAGCGATCTCGAAGAGGCCAAGGATCGCGTGATGTTGGGCGCCGAACGCAAATCGTTGGTCATGAAAGACGAAGAGCGTCGTCTTACCGCATTTCACGAAGCGGGTCACGCGGTGTGCGCGATGATGGTGAAGGGCAACGATCCATTGCACAAAGTCACCATCGTGCCGCGCGGTCGCGCACTCGGTATCGCGTTCACGTTGCCCGAAGACGATCGCGTAAGCGTCACGCGCGAACAGCTCGAGGCGCGGTTGGTCATGGCGTACGGTGGCCGTGCCGCCGAGGAAATCGTGTTCGGCCGTGATCGCGTCACAACAGGTGCAGCGAGCGACATTCAGCAGGGCACCGCTATCGCGCGTCGCTACGTCACGCAGTGGGGACTGTCGGATACCATCGGTCCAATTCTTGTCGGTGACAACGAACAAGAGCTGTTCTTGGGACGCGAAATCCAATCACGTCGCGAAGTGTCCGAGCAAACCGCGCAGTTGGTTGACGCAGAAGTCAAGCGCGTGGTGATGGAAGCGCACGCGCGTGCGGTGAAAGTGCTCACCGACAATCGCTCATTGCTGGATATCGTCGCCGCGCAGCTTTTGGAGCGCGAGACGCTCACGCGTGACGACATCATCCTTCTCAAAGAGGGAAAGACGCTTCCGCCGCGTGTGCCGGAAATCCCGCCCGCACCGGCGATTCCTGCGCCGGCCGCCATTCCATCACCGCGTCCGTCACCCGGGTTCTTGGGTGGTCCAGAGATT
>JANXUN010000352.1 GCA_025356185.1 Gemmatimonadaceae bacterium | reverse complement strand
CGCCTGCATGAGTGGCACGTCCAGCGTGCGCCAGTCGTCGCCGTTCACTTGGCGGTTGGACGCGCGCTTGGTCCACGACGTCGCCAGTTCATCGCTGAGCGATTTGCAATCGGCGGGTGTCAGCTTGGACGCCGAGGCTATGAGCGCGGGCAGTGCGTCTGCCGACAGCTGTGCGTGATAGGCCGCGTCAAACTTTTCGCCGCTGACTGTACGCGCGACGTTCACGCGCACCACAATCCCTTGAATGTTTACGATGTTGAGCAAGGCGACCCACACTGCGGTCGCGACCAACGTCAGCGGCGCGAAACGATAGGCGCGGTCACGCAACATCGTGCTGGCAAAGATCGCAATCGCGGCGACCACCCAGATCATCACCGCGTAGGCAAACGCGCGGTCTTCGCTTAAACCAAATTGGCGCACGTACAACCACATGCGGGTCGCGGCAGACGTAAGTAGCATTCCCACCAACACCAGCAGCAGCGCACCAGCAACGCGAAACTGCTGACGCGCGCGCGTATCATTTGCCGCCAACAGGAACTCGGCGACTACAAGCGTGCCGAGTACCACGCCAGCGGCGAGAATGAGCTGAAAGAATCCTTCGCGCGCGTAGTTGGCAACGGTGAGTCCTTGCGTGGCCATTAGAAACGACTCGCCGCCAAACAATACGCGCAATTGTGTCACGAGAAAGACGGTAAGCAGCGCCACGAGCGCGTACAATCCAACGCCAACGCTCAAAAACGGCAGTGTCGGCGTGCGCACGTCGGGCATCGGTACGCGCAGGGCGTTGCCGAGTGCCGCGCGAATCCATCCGGCGGCAATCCACGCGAGGACGAACGCGACGATGACGTGTTGAATGCCGTCGATCGCCAAAAAGTTGACAACGCTTTGTACTAGGTTGTCAAACACTTTGTCGGACGACACGAGCAGTCCAGTCACGATGAGCAACGGCGGCACCGCAAGCACAACGCCGATGGTGATCGCGCGCGCGCGACTGTTGGACTGGGCAAGGTTGCTGCGTTCGTCGCGTGTTTGCAGTGCGACGCCGAACGCACCGCCGACGGTGTTAATCACTGCGAGCAGCATCGCACGAAACGTTTCGATCACGGTGAGTGATTCGATGCGCCATCCGCTGCCGTGCCAAATGGTGAGCGCACCCATGCACAGCACGGCCAGCAGGTCCACCGCATACGTCATGGGCGAATCGCGCCACACCAATCCGATCGCGGCGAGCAGTGTGCCACCCATGAGTAGTGCGCGTTGCCGATCGTCGCGCGCAAGTATCGCGTCGCGGTCAATCGCGATGACGGCCACGCCGAGCACGGCGATCCAGATGGCGAAGCCAAGTCGCAGTAAGCCTCCGCGCATGAGTGCGTCACCGGCAATGCCAACGAGCAGCGCTGCCATCAGGATTTTCCACCCCGGTGTTCTAGCAATCGCGTGAGATGCACCCGCAGCACCCGCAGCACCCGCAGCACCCGACGCATCGTGCGAAGACGAGGGCGAGTTTAATGTCGTGGCGGGAGCAACGTGTGAAGGAGTGTTCGTTGGCATACTTGTGGGGATAGTCACGATGCGATCGCGCGCTGAGGAACGTTGCCGAAGCGGCGTTCGCGACGGGCGAAGTCGGCGAACGCATTGTCGAGATCTGATGACGTCACGTCAGGCCAGAGTACGTCGAGAAACAGCAACTCGGCGTACGCGCACTCCCACAAGAGAAAATCAGAGAGACGACGTTCACCGCCGGTGCGCACAAGCAGGTCGACGGGCGGCAATAGCGCACTCGCATTCGATGCGGCATCACCTGTTTGTGATGAAACGCTGAGTTCGATGGCGGCGCGACTAGAGTAGTCGATGGCGACGCGCAGATGCATTCCCGTGCATCGTGCGGTGCGCGATTCGGCTTGCGCGATCACGCGTCGAAGCACGAGCGGTAAACGATTGCGTCGGCCGATTACACTGACGCGAATACCGGCGCGTTCAAGCTTTTCGGCTTCGCTGCGAAAGTGCGACGTGAACAGTTCGAGCAGCGCGGCGACCTCGGCGGCGGGGCGGCTCCAGTTGTCGCTCGAGAACGCGTACACGGTGAGTTGCCCGATGCCGGTTTTGGCGCAATGTTCGACGACGTCACGCATGGCGCGCGCGCCGGCGAGGTGTCCTTTTGAGCGGGACATTCCGGCGCGCTCGGCCCATCGTCCGTTGCCATCCATAATGATGGCGAGGTGACTCGGGAGTGAGAG
>JANXUN010000346.1 GCA_025356185.1 Gemmatimonadaceae bacterium | reverse complement strand
GCCTCCCATGGCCATCCCCCCCGTCGGCTGCTTCATCTGCTGTTGCATGTCCTCGGCCCGCTTGCCCATCTCTGACATTTGACGCATCATGTCCGACATAGCCGTCATATGCTGCTGCATGTGCTCCGCAGGCATTGCTTTGGTTTTTACAGCGGTTTGCGCGAACGATGGGGTGCTGGAAGCCATCGCGATTGTTACCGCGAATTTGACAACGGTTCGAAACGGATACATTAGGATACTCCGAGTAGCAAAGTGAGTAGGCGAGGGTGTGCCGAGTATTGTTGGTTATTGCGATACCGGCACGCCAAATCGGCGGTGGAAAAAATTGTAGACGGGTGCGAAGACGAGCCCCGCGTACGCACCGTACAGAAAACTCTCGATCAATCCGAGGAAGAATCCGCCAACGCTCAACCATTTGAAGGCGGGCAACACGGCTTCCAGAAATTGCGTGTTGTGCAGGCTTTGGGGCACGAGGATTCCGTAAAGCACGCAGGCCACAAAGCTCACGGCGGCAAAACATCCCAGCGACCAACTCAGAAGTTTCGTATTCAGCATGCAGTGTCTCCCGTGGATATGAGGGCTCGTGAACGCATCACGTATTCAAGTTCTCGTAAGTCGATCGGGTCATCTAATCCGCGTGATCAATGACGGTGTCCACCAGACGGCGTGTTTGTCGAGTTAGCTTCTGCGCCCCCATCGTCGGGGCCGTCAATTGGGCGGGGCGTTTTGCCACTGCCGTGGCCTGCATGTCCACCGTGCCCACCGTGTCCAAACAGATGCATGCCGATAAACGCTACCAAGATCAACGCCCAGAACCCGTTATCCCGAAGCCAAGCCATTTGCTCTCCTGCGTTGCTGATGAAATTTCGTCGAACTCGGAACAGCTTAGCCGCAGCAGGAATGCTGTTTCATCCCTTGATGCTTCGTTGACGCAATGATGCTTGTGCTCTTGTTGACTTCATCCACGTTACCGTGGGCAATGACGACGTACTTGCCCATCTTGACCTGCGTCTCGTATTCGATAATGCTGTCCTTGGGAATGCCGATACCGACGAGCGCAGCACCAAGCGCACTCAGCCCGCCAATGAGCACTGCACCCTCCAAGGCACCGACAATCCAGCCGACGAGCGGTCCTGCGGCAAGCAACGGTCCGACGCCTGGAATCAGAAAAACCGCAGACCCGAACATCAGGCCCCAGATTCCTCCCCAGAAGGCGCCACGCTTGCCCCATGATTTCATGCGGTCGCCCGTGCTGTAATAGCCAACAACCTCTTCTTCCGTCTGATAATCTTTGCCGACAATTGAAAGCTTTCGCATGTCAAAGCCGGAGCGCTGGAGATCGCGTACGGCGTCTTCAGCGGCCGCGTGCGTATCGTACACGGCGATAATTGCGCTTTTTTCTGCGCCAGTGACATCTACCGGCTGATCGGCTGTCGGTGCTGCCTGTGCGTGCATTGATCGCTCCCGGGAAACCTTCGTTTTTTAACACTAGGCCAACCTGCTTCTTGAGCGTCAGGGTCGGGAAATACCTACCTGCCCCGATGTCATCCCTATTTTGCCAGCGTATGTATGTAGGTCACGACGGCTTCAATTTCAGCGGTTGTCAGTTTTCCCTTGGACGCGAGCATGTCTCCCTTGCCATTGGTCACCGCGTCGATGAACTCCTGGTGGGTGTGCTTGGTGAAATACACAGGATCGGTGAACGTTGCGATATTCTTGTACTGTTTGAGTGCCGCTTTCGGCGGGTTACCAACCACGCCGTGACACTGCTTGCAATTTTTTCCGTAGAGCGCCTTGCCGTCCGGGGCTTGCGCGACGGCAGCGGCAACTTCGAAACGCTGGGGGTTGTCGTGACCTAGAGGACGCAGCTCGAAAGCCGGCCCAAGCAGCACCGAAATGTTCAAGGAGAAAGTGAACGCGTTCATATCAGCTGTCCTTTTTGATGGTGTAAGAGGTTCATACTCATGCTATGCTGCGGCGCGCCCTGCAGGGATGCTGTGTCGGCGCACGCCGATTAGAACGCGACAAACACTTCGAGCGCGATGCCGTTGCGGCGCGCCGAACCGCGCAACTGCGGCACGTCACGGAAATACTCCACGCCGAGTCTCAGATATTCCGGGAGTGTTGCGGGGATGACACTCCCCAACACGATGCGGCGCAGCGCGTCTTCGGAAGTCTTGCGATTCGGATCGAGAAATTCGTACCGACCAAAAATGGTCCAGTGAGATTTTGGAACGGAATACTCTCCGGACAGCCAGTAGCCGGAACCGTTAGCAGTGGTGCGCGTATTTTGCGTTGAAACAGGCAGGTTCGAATCTTTACTGTACACATATCCCGCAAGCAGTTCAAAAGGACCCATGAACTTGTTGGCGGATGCCGCAAGCCGGTAATAGCGCGTCGTCGGACTTCCCGCCTCCGCGTTTGCCGAGGCAAGCTTTCCGAAATACCCGATGGTTGTGATTCCCGATCCCGCATCGTCCCACATGAATTGATTCGACACGAGAAAATCGTTTTTTGTGTTCGCACGACCTTCTGTTCCATCTTCATTGGGCGCGGATGTTCCGTTTAGAATCTGCACCGAAGTGCGATTCTTTCCACCAAGCACGTAGAATGCCTCAACGCCCGACTGATCACCCGCGAAGCGAAACGGCACCGCCGCAGTTGTGGTTTCGGAAAGCGGTAGCGGAGTGAGAATGCCCGTGGGCCGGTCAAATCCAGCAAGCGCACCGCCCACCAACAAGTGACCTGTGCCCGCGCGCACGCCGCCAAATCCGTTCTCGTTGCCCCAGACAGCACTGACCACCGCCACCAGATCGACCGTCCCTTCCTCCTCGCGCTCCAACTCGAAATACGTGCCGTAACGCTTTCCAATTCCGCCTGCCGCAAACACACTCACCTTCGGAGCAGTGAGCGCATTCACCTCGGTGGGTGCTCGTTCCGTTTTCGCGTAGCTGTAACGCACGATGCCGCGCGTCGAGAGGTACTCCTCAATTTTCTTGACCTCCAAATTTTCACCGATTTCGTTGGGCATACGATACCCAGCCCATTTGAATGCAATGCCGGTCGCGTTCAGTCGCGGCACGACGGGGTAATGGCACCCCGAGCACTTCATGTTGTACTTCCGGGCCCACGCTGGCAAAGCATTGCTGCTGGCGGGCGAGAGAGCGACCAACAGCAGCGCGGTGAAACCCAAATGATTGCTACGCATTGCGTGCTCCTGTGTTTGTGTGTTTGACGAAGCCGAACGCCATAACACGTAGTGGGTACGAACTACGCGCGAGTTTACTTGCCATTCGAATTGCGTGCCTTCGGTTTGCTCGCTTCGGTGGCTTTCGCGTCCGGAGCAACACCACCATTGTTGTCCAAGTCGGGAAACGTGTCATGCATTTCCGGTTTGACTTCCCGACCCGGCGCCCCGCGAAGAATCGCGAGGTAGCGCGACAACTCCTCAATTTCCTGATGACTGAGCACGGGCGGCCCGAATGCCGCCATCTTCGAACCTGGGTGAAAGCGCGCTGGATTCTCAACAAAACTGTGGAGCCAGGCCGTGGTGTGATGCGCACCGATTTCAGTTAGCGCGGGACCCTCATTCCCGCCGCTGCTCATCACCAAATGGCATCCCTGACATTGACGCTGGAACAGCGCGCGCCCTGCCCGCTCCGCCGAGCTTAATGGCTGTCCAGTTTCTGGAGCGATGGTCGGCTGCACGTCGCGCACTGCGGCGCCGATGAGTAACGCGGATCCCCCCAACAACACCGAGAGTCCGACCAGACTTCCCGGTCGATGCAAGAGATTTCGGCGACTGCCACGGTCGAAAAATGGTAGTCCCAACAGCGCTATCACGAGAAGCAACGGCACGCCGACAGCGACGGTGCTCTCCATCGAGCCCGGAAAGAGTTTCAGCAACTGATAGAACGGCAGAAAATACCATTCGGGACGCGGCACGTATGACGCGTCGGTTGGATCAGCAGGCGCTTCAAGCGGCGCGCCGACGGTCACTGCGAGTAGCAACACGGCGATCACGACGACCATCGACGTAATGACATCCTTGCCGATAATGTCGGGCCAGAAACGCACGCCCGCCTTCTTTGAAGCGGCGTAAGCAGTTGTGTAATACCCTGGGTACTTCTCGTTACTCGTTTTTTTCGGTGCATCACGCTCAAGTACGGACGTTCGCGGCGCGATGCCTTGCCGCACAACCAGCACCAGATGCAGCAGAATGAGCAATGCGAACATGACGGGCAGCCATAACACATGGAAGGCGTAAAAGCGCGTAAGCGTCGCCGCTCCCAGTTGAGACCCTCCTTTCAAAAGTTTCGCTATTACCCCGCCTACCAGCGGCGCCGTCCCGGCGATGCTCGTGCCAACTTGCGTCGCCCAGTAAGCCTTTTGATCCCACGGCAACAGCGAACCAGTAAAGCCGAATCCCAACACGAGAAAGAACAGGCCGACGCCAAACAGCCAGTTCACTTCGCGCGGATACTTATAGGCACCCATGCTGAACACGCGGATCATGTGCGCCAAAACCAAAACCACCATCAAACTCGCGCCCCACCGATGCATGGCCCGCAGCAATGTGCCCGACGTCACGACGCGCTCAATGTACCGGACACTCTCGTACGCGTGATCGGGAGCGGGTGCATAGAACGTGGCGAGCACCAAGCCTGTTACAATCTGGATCACAAAGGCAGTCAGTGCTGCGCTGCCGAGGGTGTGCCACCAAGTCAGGCGATCGGGGACTTCACGATCGAGCAGCGTACGCTTGATACCGGAAATATCCATGCGCCGATCAAACCATCCGCGGCGTATCGCCGCTTCGGAAGATGCGTGCACATCAGATGGGTCGGGCGTTCTCACGTTTCAACCTTTTGCGGCACACCGCTCAAATAGGTTTGATACATGATGTGCACTTCGCCGTTTTCAACCTTGACCGGAAGCGTGTCGAGCGGACGCGGTGGTGGGCCACCGATCACTGCACCGGTTTTCATGTCAAAAAGACCATGGTGACACGGACAGTGATAACGCGATTTCGCAGCGTCAAACTCGTAACTGCATCCCAGGTGGGTGCACACGCCGCTGTACGCCGTGAATGTCTTGCCGTCGTCCGTGTAGAGAAACACCGTGCGAAGCGCTCGGCTCTCCACCCACGCATCGTTCACCGCTTCGACAAAGTCGACCTTGATTGGCACGCCGATATCAATCGTACTGATATCTTCTGCGACTTTTATCCAACCCTTCGGGGTCAATTTGCGAAGCGCGGGAGAGAAGAACGCTGCAAGGGCCGGGCTGCCGACGACCAACGCGGAAACACCTGCACCTATGCCACTCGCCCACTTGAGAAACCGGCGTCGCTGCAGCTTGTCGCCGTCAGACACAGTGTCGGACATCTGCATGCACTCCTGAAAGATGATGGGTACTTGAGATGCTGGGCTTCTGACAAACACGCGAATTCATACGGGCGTCGCCATGACGGGCGCGGGCGCCGGTAGTTGCTGCACGGCATTGAGTGCCGGAACGGTTCTCGCCTGGCGACCAAGCTCCCATTGCTTCCAGAGCGAGTAGATAGCCGGAATAACCAAGAGCGTGAGCAAGGTGCTGGAGATCATGCCCCCGACCATTGGCGCGGCAATCCGTTTCATCACACTTGCACCGGCACCGTTACCCCAGAGAATTGGAAGCAGTCCGGCCATGATCGCGGTCACGGTCATCATCTTTGGGCGTACGCGTTCGACCGCTCCTTCCATCACAGCCTCATACAAGTCGCGCAGACTCGCGGCCTCACCGATGCGGTTCGTATCAGCGGCTCGCATTTTCTTTCGTGCATTCCACGCCTGATCGAGATAGATCAGCATGACAACGCCCGTCTCGGCCGCAACGCCGTTTAGCGCGATAAACCCAATCGCTACGGCCACCGACCAGTTGTAGCCGAGGAGCCAGATAAACCAGATGCCGCCAATTAACGCAAACGGAAGTGACAGCATCACGATCAACGTTTCGCCAATGCTCTTGAAGTTGAAATAGAGCAAGAGAAAAATGATCGCCAATGTGGCGGGAATGACGAGTGTCATTTTTTCCTTCGCCCGCTGCATGTATTCGTACTGCCCGCTCCAGACCACGCTGTAACCCGCGGGCAGGGTGACTGCCCGTGCCACCTCACGCTGAGCGTCGGCCACGTAACCGCCAATGTCGCGACCCACGACGTCCACGAATACCCAGGCCGTCGGAACAGCCCCCTCCGTGCGCACCACCATTGGACCGGCCACTTTCTTGAGCGTCGCCACTTGTCCGAGTGGTACCTGCGCCACATTTCCGCTCATCGCCCCGCCGCTCGCTTCGCGTGCGCCAGACGCACGTCCCGACATTCCTGCATCTCCGGCGGCACCAGCGGCATGGCTCACCGGAACCAACACGGCTGCGAGCCGCTCAGGCGTATCACGCAACTCCAGTGGATAGCGAAGACGCACACCGTAGCGTTCACGTCCTTCAACCGTTTGCGTAATCGTCATTCCGCCAATTGCGGTCGCGATCACGGCCTGAATGTCGCCTACATTCAGTCCGTGTCGGGCTGCCGCAGCACGATCAATATCAATGTCCAGGTAGTATCCGCTGGCCGCACGTTCCGCGAACGCGCTGCGCGTTCCGGGAACCGTTTGAACTGCTTGTTCAACCTCTTTCCCAATTCTTTCAAGCACCTCGAGATCTGGACCAAATATCTTGATGCCAACAGGCGTGCGAATGCCTGTGGCCAGCATGTCGATACGGCCCTTGATCGGCATCGTCCACGCGTTGGTCACACCGGGGAGTTTGGTTGCCGAATCCATCGCCGTGAGCAGCCGTTCGTAC
>JANXUN010000308.1 GCA_025356185.1 Gemmatimonadaceae bacterium | reverse complement strand
CACGACGTTCGCTGCGAAGACGATGAAGTGGGGCGGGGTACTGCTCGTGGTGTTCATTGTGTATCACATCTTGCACATGACGCTCGGCACGGTACATCCGGATTTCACGCACCTCGATCCCTATCGCAACTTGGTAAAGGGGCTCAGCAATCCGTTGGTTGCCGGGTTCTACATGCTCGCGATGATCGCGCTCGCGATGCACTTGTATCACGGTACGTGGGCGGCAGTGCGAACGCTTGGGGTGTCACCGTCATCGCAGCATCCGCTCAAACGTCGCGTGGCGTTGATCGTCGCAATTGTGGTGGCCGTCGGATTTATGCTGATACCAATCGCGACATTGCTTGGCGCATTTCCGGATGTTCCGCCGGTGATCGACTCGACGTCCACAGCTACGGCGTCGGCCGGGGAGGCGTAAGACATGCTGGACTTGAACGCGAAGGTGCCAGAGGGACCCATTGAACAGAAGTGGGACGCGCATCGGTTTTCGATGAAGCTGGTCAATCCCGCCAACAAGCGTCGCCATTCGGTGATTGTTGTTGGTGCGGGACTCGCTGGTGGAGCCGCCGCAGCGACGATGGCCGAGTTGGGCTACAAGGTGTCGTGCTTCGTGTATCACGACTCGCCGCGTCGCGCGCATTCGATCGCCGCGCAGGGCGGCATTAACGCAGCCAAGAACTACCAGAACGACGGCGACAGTATTCGTCGGCTGTTCTATGACACGATCAAGGGCGGTGACTTTCGCGCGCGCGAAGCCAATGTGTATCGCTTGGCGCAGCTGTCGGTCAACATCATCGATCAGTGCGTGGCGCAGGGCGTGCCTTTTGCCCGTGAGTACGGCGGACTGCTCACCAATCGCTCGTTCGGTGGTGCGCAGGTATCGCGCACATTCTACGCGCGCGGACAAACCGGGCAGCAGCTGTTGTTGGGGGCGTATCAAGCGCTCGAACGACAGATCGGTTTGGGTACCGTAGCGATGCACACGTTTGAAGAGATGCTCGACGTGGTGATCGTCGACGGACACGCGCGCGGCATCGTCACGCGTAACTTGCTCACAGGAAAGATCTCATCGCATGTGGCGGATGCCGTTGTGCTCGCGACGGGTGGCTACAGCAACGTGTACTACTTGAGCACGAACGCGATGTATTCCAACACGAGCGCGATTTGGCGTGCGCATAAGAAAGGCGCCGCATTTGCGAATCCGTGTTACACGCAGATTCACCCGACGTGCATTCCTGTGCATGGTGAACATCAGTCGAAGCTGACATTGATGTCGGAGTCGTTGCGTAACGATGGACGCGTGTGGGTGCCGAAAGCGAAAGGCGACAAGCGCGCACCGTCGGCGATTCCGGACAACGAGCGCGACTACTACCTCGAACGCAAGTATCCGAGTTTTGGAAATCTTGCGCCGCGTGACATCGCGTCGCGTGCAGCGAAAGAAGCGTGTGACGATGGGCGAGGCGTCGGCCCAGGTGGTCTTGGTGTGTATCTCGATTTTGCCGACGCGATCGAGCGCCTTGGCAAAAACACCATTGCCGAGCGCTACGGCAATTTGTTTGAGATGTATCAGCGCATCACGAACGAAAATCCGTACGAAGTCCCGATGCGCATCTATCCCGCTGTGCACTACACGATGGGCGGATTGTGGGTGGACTACAATTTGATGAGTTCCATTCCCGGACTGCACGTTGCCGGTGAAGCGAATTTCTCCGATCATGGTGCCAATCGCTTGGGCGCGTCCGCGCTCATGCAAGGACTCGCGGACGGGTACTTCGTCTTGCCGTA
The DNA here is from genome assembly GCA_025356185.1 of Gemmatimonadaceae bacterium. GTDB lineage: Bacteria > Gemmatimonadota > Gemmatimonadetes > Gemmatimonadales > Gemmatimonadaceae > Gemmatimonas. The sequence continues at coordinate 4,413 of JANXUN010000308.1, read as the reverse complement.
TACCATCGGTGATTACATCGCGAGCAATAAATTGGCGGCGGTCGACACCACGCATGCGGCGTTCAAGGAAGCTGAAGCAGGTGTGAAGCAGCAAGCCGATCAGCTGCTGAATATCAAAGGCAAGCGCACCGTCGACTCGTTCCACAAAGAACTCGGCAAGATCATGTGGGAGTACTGCGGCATGGCGCGCACGCGCGAAGGACTCAGCAAAGCATTGGAGTTGATTCCCGCGCTCCGTGAAGAGTTCTGGCGCAACGTGAACGTGCCGGGCAGCGGCGACTCACTCAATCAGTCGCTGGAAAAAGCGGGTCGCGTTGCCGATTTCTTGGAGCTTGGCGAATTGATGTGTCGCGACGCGCGTGAGCGTGAAGAATCGTGCGGCGGTCACTTCCGTCTCGAGTATCAGGAAGACGGTGAAGCCAAACGCAACGATGATCAGTTCGCGTATGTCGCGGCGTGGGAATACGCCGGAAAAAACCAGACGCCGATTCTCAACAAAGAACCGCTGACATACGAGAACGTGCATTTCTCCACACGGAGCTACAAGTAATGAAGCTCACCCTGAACGTGTGGCGGCAGCCCGCGTCGGCTGCGCCCGGAAAACTCGAGAGCTACACACTCGATGGCGTGAGCGCCGATATGTCGTTCCTCGAAATGTTCGACATGCTCAACGAACAGTTGACCGAACAGGGCAAGGAACCGGTCGCGTTTGCACACGATTGTCGCGAAGGGATTTGCGGATCGTGCGCGATGATGATTAACGGCCAAGCGCATGGCCCGTGGAAAGGCACTGCAACCTGTCAGCTGCACATGCGTGCGTTCAAAGACGGTGACATCATCACGGTGGAACCGTGGCGCGCGTCGTCTTTTCCCATTGTTAAAGATCTTGTCGTCAATCGCGCGTCGCTCGATCGCATTATTGCGGCCGGCGGCTACGTCTCGGTGAACACCGGTGGCGCACGTGACGCGAACGAAATCTTGATCGGCAAAGATCTTGTCGAAGAAGCGATGGACGCAGCGGCCTGCATCGGGTGCGGCGCATGTGTCGCAGCGTGTCCGAACGCGTCGGCATCGTTGTTCACCGGTGCGAAGATCACGCATCTGGGTTTGTTGCCGCAGGGACAGCCCGAGCGCGACAAGCGCGCGCTGGCGATGGTCGATCAGATGGACTTGGAAGGCTTCGGTCACTGCACGCTCACAGGCGAGTGTCAGGAAGCCTGTCCCAAGGGCATTAGCATCGACGTGATTCAGCATATGAATCGCGACTACGTGATGGCCACTGCGCGTCGTCGTGAACCGCGCGCGGCGGTCGGTTCCGGCTGATCGTGCGCGCGCGCGGTGCGGCAGTTGCATTCGCGTGCATCGCACTGTGTGTGCAGACTGTTGTGCTGCGCGCGCAGGCCGCCGCGTCTACGCCAGGGCGGAACGTGAGTCGCGATTCCGCGCGCAGCATTCTGCGAGGGAAGGCGTTGATAGGCGCGTTTCGCGATTCACTGCCACGCTACAGCGGCAATCGATTGCGATGCGCGAGTTGCCATTTAGACGATGGCGCGCGTGCGACGGCCATGTCGTGGCAAGGAACTGCGGCGCGATATCCACGTTATCGCGCGCGTCGAGGGAGCGAGGAGTCCCTCGCCCAACGCGTGAACGAATGCGTAATGCGCAGTCTCGCAGGACGGGCGCTGCCGGAAGACGGAAAAGACATGCGCGATATTGTTGCGTACATCGAAACGATGCGCGCCGCGCCGCGCCCGCCAAACGTGGATACCGTGAAGCTGGTCGGCACCCCGACGGCCGGGCGCCGCGTGTATGTCGCGACGTGCGTGCGCTGTCACGGTGCGGTCGGCGAAGGCACGAAGCTCGCACCTGCTATTTGGGGCGCGAAGAGCTACAGCATCGGCGCAGGCTTGTCTCGACAAACGGTTCTGGCCACGTTTGTGCGATACAACATGCCGTACGACCACCAAGTCACGTTGTCTGATCAGCAGTCTGCAGATGTCGCGGCGTATGTGTTGGCGAAGCCGCGACAAGATCATCCGGGAAAGGAGCACGATTGGCCCAAGGGTGATCCGCCCGACGACGTCGCTTATGCGACTGATGGTGCTCGCGCTAACGGTAAGACACTCCCATCAGCACGCCCTCTGTTAAGTCGGCGCGTTCAACCGCATCAGCCTACCCCCACCCCTCGCGAGAAATGACTCCCTACTCGAACATCCCCACGGCGCGTCGTTCGTTTCTCGCGCGGCTTGGCGCGGCAGCGGCGGCATTCGGCGTGAGCGCATTGCCACGCGCTGCGCGTGCAGACGCGACCGGTGATGGCAACCGCGACGATGATCCATGGATGCAACGGCTCGCTGGCAGCGGCCCGCTTCGCGTCGTCTTTCATTCGCATGAAGCGACGAACGGTACGGCGCTCACGTGGGGACGCACGTTTCTCGATACGCAAAAGAACAATTACGGCAAAACTGATAAGGACTGCGGTGTCGTGGTTGGATTGAACGGCAAGGCTATCGGACTCGTGTTCAACGACGCGATGTGGGCCAAGTATCCGATCGCGCAAACGATGGGAATGACGGGCACGAAGAATCCTGCCGGCCCAACGGGCTCTGACCAAATCGCGCAGCTCATTTCGCGCGGCGGCATCATTCTTGTCTGCAACAACTCGCTGCGTGCGTCGGGGCAGCGATTCCTCCCCGAAGACAAGCGCGGCGACGCCGCCGCACGCACGGCGTTTGCCGAAGAGGCGCGCGCGAATTTGTTGCCAGGAATGGATGTCGTTCCGGCGATGGTCGTCGCGTTGCAGCAGGCGCAAGATCGCGGGTGCCGCTACATCTACGCCGGCGGTTAACACAGGCAGCGCAATTGATTGAAGAAGCAGAGGGCGGCATCGAGCCGCCCTCTTTTTTTAGATGCGTGGCAACGTTACGCCGTGCTGCCCCTGATACTTCCCCTTCTTGTCGCCGTAACTCACCTCGGGCGGTTCGTCGCCGGTGAAAAACACGACCTGCGCGATCCCTTCGTTTGAGTAAATCTTGGCGGGCAATGGCGTGGTGTTGGAAATTTCCAGCGTCACGTAGCCTTCCCACTCCGGTTCAAACGGCGTGACGTTGGTGATAATGCCGCATCGGGCATAGGTGCTTTTGCCGACCGTCAACGTGAGGACGTTGCGAGGAATTCGGAAATACTCCACACTGCGAGCCAGCGCGAACGAGTTTGGCGGGACGATGCACACGTCCCCCTCAAATTCCACGAAGCTCTTGGGGTCGAACGCTTTAGGATCGACGATCGAGCTGAGCACGTTGGTGAAAATCTTGTACTCGCCCGCCACCCGCATATCGTAGCCGTACGAACTCACTCCGTATGACACGACCCCGTGCCGCACTTGGCGATCCTCAAACGGTTCGATCATGCCATGTTCGCGTGCCATGCGCGTGATCCAGCGGTCGTTGCAGAGCCCCATGAGAAATCGAAGAAAAAAGGGTGAGAATCGGTCAGCACGATGATCGAGCGCAGCCGGTCGAAAACGCCGCGGTTATGACTGGCGCGAATTCTACCGGAGCCGTCCCGAAAGTGCCACGCACCCGAGAGGCGTAAAGCGCTACGGCGCGGGTATTTCGCCCCCTTCGCATTGAGTGACGGCGTGTCCCTCGCTACGTTACAGGGAGCCCGTTTGTGAATTCTTTCACGAAGTCGCGGCGCCACCATCTTTTTCTGGGTTTCGAGTCCGCGCGACGATGCTGCGCATCTATCTGCCCGTGTTGTTGCTGTTGGGGTTTGTCATCCTCAACGCGGTACTCATTCTGGGTATCGCGCACCTCACCGTGCGCGCGCAACCCACACCGGTCAAATCGCAAGCGTACGAGTCGGGTATCGCGCCACTCGGCGACGCACGCGAGCGCGTGTCGGTGAAGTTCTATCTCGTTGCGATGCTGTTCATCGTGTTTGATATCGAAACGGTCTTCATGATTCCGTGGGGCGTGCAGTATCGACAGCTGTCGTGCCTCGTCCCCATGGTTGCGGACGCGTGCCCGCGTGGACAGTTGTCGTTCTTTGGACTCGGCGAGATGCTGATGTTCGCGACGATCCTCATCGTCGGTTTTATCTACGTCTGGAAGAAGGGAGCGCTCACGTGGGATTGACGCCCTCGGCGAATGCCACGCACGCGGTGACTGTCGATCCAGCCGGATACGATGGCTGGATGACGTCTCGCCTTGATTTCCTTGTGAATTGGGCGCGCGCAGGCTCGCTGTGGCCGATGCCATTCGGTACCGCGTGTTGTGCCATCGAATTTATGTCGACCGCGGCAAGTCGATTTGATCTCGCGCGCTTTGGCATGGAGCGATTGAGCTACTCGCCGAGGCAAGCAGATGTGTTGATTTGCGCGGGGCGCGTACCGCTCAAACTCGCGCCGGT
>JANXUN010000284.1 GCA_025356185.1 Gemmatimonadaceae bacterium | reverse complement strand
TGCTGCTGCTTGACGAACCGACCAACCACTTAGATCTCGACACGACAACGTGGCTTCAGGAATGGTTAAACGACGCCAACGAAACGGTGATTGTCGTATCCCACGATCGCGCATTTCTTGACGCGATCTGCACGCACATTTTGCACATTGAAGCGCGTTCGAGTGAATGGTATAAGGGTAACTACAGTCAGTTCGTTCCGCAGCGTGCCGAGCGACGTCTGACACGCGTGCGCGAACTTGAAAAGCAACGCGCGTATGTGAAAAAAGAAGAGGAGTACATTCGTCGGAACATCGCAGGCGTCAACTCGTTTCAGGCCAAGGGCAAGCGCAAGCGGCTTGAACGACTGCCGCGTCTCGCGCCGCCAATCGGCGATCCGGCTGCGATGTCGCTCACATTTGACGTTGCCGAACGCGGCGGTGATCAGGTGATCGCCGTGAAAGATTTGCAGGTGGATGTGCCGGGCCGTGTGCTGGTCGAGAATTTCACGGCGGTGTTGCGACGCAATGATTTTGTTGCGCTGATCGGACCGAATGGCGCCGGTAAAACGTCGTTCATCTCCACGATCATTGGCGATCGCGAACCCACACGTGGCAGCGCCGCAATCGGCGCTTCAATCACGCCAGCCTGGTTCAGACAAGACCTCGCAGACCTTCCGCTCAAGATGTCAATGTCTGATGCGATTCAAAATCAGCGACCGTTGTGGAATCGAGGCCAAGTGCAGAACTGTCTCGGTGCCTTTGGGTTTAGCGGCGATGAAGTGCAACGCGAGATCGGCACATTGAGCGGCGGTGAACGTGCGCGCGTTGCGCTTGCGCTCATGACGCTCGCGCGCGCGAATCTGCTTATTCTGGACGAACCCACCAACCATCTCGACGTCGAGAATATCGAAGCGCTCGAGGATGCGCTCGACGAATACGAGGGCTCGGTGTTACTGGTCAGTCACGACCGCGCATTCTTGCGCGAAGTCGCAACACGTGTATGGTATTTCGACGGCACGCAGCTCGTCGACTTTGATGGCCCGTTCGTTGATTGGGAAGCCGATCGCGCCCGTCGCGCAAAATCAATACTCGGGAGGATGTGATGGCAGTTAAATCCGTGGACACGAAAGACACGCCGGACGCACAGCTCAAATCGTTCATCGAGCGATTTGATCCCAAGGTTCAGACGCTCAGTCGCACGATCCGGGCGGCGCTGCGGAAGCGGTTGCCGACGAACAATGAATTCGCCTACGACTACGGCACGCACATCGTCATCGCGTATTCGCCTACAGATCGAAGCACCGACGGCATCGTATCAACCTCGTGGCGTGACGACGGAGTGCGGTTGTATTTCACGCAGGGAGTTAAATTGCCCGACCCCAAGAAGTTGCTGGAGGGATCGGCCACGCGGGTCCGTTATGTCCGCGTGGAAAGCGCCAAGCAGTTGGCACATCCGGATATTGAAGCGTTCATCGCCGAGACGATTAAGCGCTCGCCGGTTGCCGTGCCCTCCGAGGGCGGAGGAACACTGGTCATCAAGCCCACAACGGCGAGCAAGCGGGCGGCGAAGAAGTCCGCGAAGTGACTACAGACGTTGCAAGGTCGCGTGCGATAGTCTTTCCCACGATACGGGTCACCCGCGATTTCGCGGGTGACCCGTATCGTCTGCATTAAATCGGTGTCAAGTACTTGAGCGAGCAATACCCTTCTTCGTTGTCCGCAGAGCGAACAAGTGCCCACTCGCCGTTGTACTTGCTAAGCAACGTCACCTCGGAGTTGTGTGCAGCCTTTCCGATGATCGGTTGATCGGTGCCAGGTCCTTTTCGAATATTCAGATTGGAACTTTCCGTCGTCACCTTGAGCTTGGTGCTTGGCGCCGCTGGCGAGACGTCGAGGTTGAGCACAAGGTCGCCGCCGCGAAAGTCTGGATCGATCTTGTCGTAGATGCTCCATAGCTGATCCTTTGCTTCGCCCGTCGGTACGACGCCGTCGATGTACAGCACGTTGCCCTGCGCGCGCACCTGCAGATTGGTCGCGCCACCGTTATTCGCCGCGGTAATGAGCTCCGCGTATTTGTCCTGAAGCGTTGTCATGGCCGCCTGATCGATAGGAGGATGAAAGAGCTACTTCTTGACGGTGGCTTTGTTTTCAATTTTCTTGGGCTTCAGCGCGTTCAACGCCTGCATCACTTTCGGCAAATCGGACTTCTTGACTTCGCCGGTTAGCGTGACGACGCCATCGTTCACGTCAGCCGTAAGCGTGGAGTAGTCTTTGATCGCGGCGGTCACGCTGTTCTTCAGCATCTCGTCGGGCGAGATGACCACCGGTGGCGGCGGTGGAGGTGTGACGGTCGCGTTGTCGACGACCGACTTAACTCCGTTCACGCCCTTCACGACCGTTTCGGTGGATGCTTTCGCGGAGTCGTTGACGAACGCGCCAGAGATTGTTGCGACGCCGTCAACAACGTTGACGGTTACGCCATTCACACCAGCGATGGCGGTGTTGACACTCGCGTTGATGTCTGCGTCTTTCGGGCCGCATGCCACACAGACGAGCGAGAGCGCGATCGCTGATGCGAGTGCGCGAATGGAGATAGTCATGGAACGAATGTCCTTTCAAAGTGAGCTGCACCGCGCGTCGATTGTGACGCGCCAGAGTCGCTAAAGCACTCACTATGAGTGCGAGAAATCAATCGCGTCCGTGCGTAGCAAGCCGGCATTGCTCTCATGAGGTATGCATTCGACCTCGCGATCCACTGGCGTCGTCTTAGCTCATGTCGGGCGATATGTGGCATCCTCGCTTCGCGCCGCGCCCCGCGCGTCCCGGTTGAGCGATTGAAAAATAACGGACGGCGTTTTCGACGACCTTCGGAAACGCTTCGCCGATACAACCCGCCGGGATTCCCGCTATCGTTACTCCTCATGAAACGTTCACACGCTCTCTTCCTAGCTTCGGTCGCCGCCGCGATGCTGTTCGCCGGCCTGTCGCACGCGCAAGACGGTCGCACCGTCACGCTCCGCTTCCGCAAGGCAGGCGACACCGTCGCCATTCGCAACGCACAGATCACCATCGACCATACGATCGATCTCGTGACTGACGCGGCGGGAATCGTGAGCATTCCCGATCTCGAAGACGGCGGCCACATTGTCGAGGTGGTTGCGCGCGGTTACGAAGGACTGTTTGACAAGTTCGTCAGCGGTCCAAACGTGAAGCTGCCGATCGACATTGAGATTCGCGCCGTCGCGCCGCCGCCGCTGCCCAAAGGACTGCCCACCGAACTTCGCGCTGACGGACTCGCGCAGCGACGCGCGAAGTCGACCGGCAAGTTTTTTACCCTTGCACAGCTTAAGGCCGCGAACGGACGACCGATTTCCAACTTTCTGAAGGTTGATGCGGGCGCATTCATTGTGACTGCATCAAAGGGAGAGTCGCTGCTCGCATCGCGCGCGTTGTCGACGGCGACAACCAAGTGTTACGCCGCAGTGGTGCGCGACGGATTGCGTATCTATCCGTTTGAAAACGTCACGCCGCCAGATCTCGACAAGATTTTCACCGATGATCTGGCGGGCATCGAGCTGTACGCGAGCGTGCTTCCCGCCGAGTTACGCGACGCGTCGAAGTGCGGCGCTGTTGTGCTCTGGAGCAGGTAGAACAATCGCTTCACAAACAAATGGCGCCCCTGTTTAGAGGCGCCATTTGCAGCTGTGGCATTCGTTCACCGCACGTGCGTGCGGTGAACGAATTCGAAACTACTTCGACGCTGCCGCCAAACGACGAATTTCACCCGCCATCGTCTTCACACGCGCGCCATCTTTCGCGCCTTTCACGTCGGCATCAACTTGCAATGCCAGAGCCTTCAGCGCAGACGCGCGAACTGCACCCGTCTTCGCTTCTGCCGCAGTAAGCGCCGAGTTGATGGCTGACGTGCGGTCGGTCGCGAGTCCATCGCCACGCACCAACTGATCGAGATATGACCGCACTACAACGAACGCTGGCGGCCACGTCATTTTTGGCTGGCTTTGCGGGTTGTACTCTTTGAACGTCACGAGCTTCGCTGCAGCGATCTCGTTGGCCGACAGCTGTGCACTCGGCGTGAGCTCATAAATGTCCATGCCGCGATCCAATTCGGACGAGTAAATAAAACCGTTCCAGTAGTACGCTCCCCACGAACCGCCGATCGTATTCCCACCGCCACGCTGCGAGCTGGCCGCCGCAGCCGCGCCGGCTGCTGCGGGAACGTCGACCATTGCGGGCGGATTGATTGCGCCACGATCGAAGTATGCAATCTCGAACGCCTTATCCTGGTCGGTGAAGTCCATCACGTCGACGCCGCCCTGATACCACCCTTGCACGTACAGATCGCGCCCCGGCACTGGAATGATACCGCCGTTGTGCGACACGCAATTTTCCTCGGCCGATTGCGCCGCAGGCAGTTTGAAGTAGCCGTGCTGCGCCTGCTTTTTCTTTGCATCGAGCGAAATAATCGTGTTGCCGCCCAGTTCGATCATGCTGCCCGCCTGACACATCGGGCCCGTGCCGCCGCCCCACTCGTCGGTCTGAATCAGCTTTTTACCGTCATTGCTGAACGCCGCGGTGTGCCGACCCTGAAAGTTGTTTGTGTCCGAGAGCGCGTCGATGCGCACGGGCTTTTCGGGGTTTGAAATGTCTACGAGGATCGAGTGCGTCGAGCATGCGGCCGCGAGTAAATGCAGCGACGGGTATGCGGTCACGTCATGGCAATTACGCGGACCGGTGCTCACGCGCGCGGCAGCCGCCGCTGTCCCCGCATCGGCTGGTGCGCCGGCACGTCCGCGGCCACCCGCGCGGCTCGGGTTGACTGGCGCGCAAAACTGCTTGCACTCACCACCGCCGTCGAGCCCCGTGAATATTCGCGCACCAGGAATCACCTTGGCTTGCTCGGGCTGTTTCACCGGCACTTTGATGATGTCCAGCTGATACAGCGAGTTGGTGACGTCAGCCGGATCGGTGCCGTTCTTACAGCCTGCGAGCTCGGTTTCCGGGCGAGCTTGTCCCTGCCCCGAGACATAAATGTAGATGATGTTGGGGTCCTTGGGACTCGGCACGATGGTGTGCGTGTGAGAGCCTTTGCACGTCTGCACATTCTTGATGAGCTTTGGCGCCTTCGGATTGCTGACGTCGAAGATGCGCACGCCGGCCATGTGATCTTTGGGATCCTGCACGCCGCCATCGCTGCAATCATTGCGATTGCCACCGCCCTCTGCGGAGATAAACAGCAGCTTGCCCCAGATC
>JANXUN010000278.1 GCA_025356185.1 Gemmatimonadaceae bacterium | reverse complement strand
GGAATGGGCGGCGGCATGGGGGGAGGAGGAGGGCGTGGTGGGCGTGGCGGCGGCATGGGTGCCGGTGGCATGGGAGGCAGCATGAAATCGCCGCTGCAGACGCTCAAGGACAATATGGAGCGGACCGATCCGCTCAAATTCCTACTCGATCATAAGAAACCGCTGTCGCTGACCAACACGCAGCGCGACACGATTAAGAAATACCAGAAGGACATGGACGACCTAGAAAAACCAGTCTACAAAGATTTGGAAAAACTTGTCGCTGACATGCCCGGTCGCAGCGGTGGAGGTATGGGGCGCGGCGGGATGGGTGGTGGCGGTGGCGCGGGTCGCGGACGAGGCGGTGTGGACGATGGCGATAGCACGTCGGGGCGCGGACGGCGCGGCGGCGCCAACGACCCCATGCGGGCACTCGCCGACAAACTCACCGACATCCAAGACAGCTTTCGTGACCGCGCGCGTGCGCAGCTGGATTCGACACAACGCGTAAAGGCTGATTCGATAGAAACGGCGTGGCTGGCGGAGATGCGAAAGCAAAATGCCGAGGAACGAACGAAGCGTCGGCGGTAGCCTACCAGGGACGTTCGCAACCCGTCCAGTCGAGAAACGCGCCGCTTTTATCGCGCGGTAGTCGCGTCACGATCGACAGCAGTCCCTTTGCGGCATCGTCACTTGGTATGCGAAACACCGGTGCATCAGGCGTAGTCGCGTAGTTGCCAGGATTGCCCAAACACACCGTGATTCCCTGCTCGCTCAAGTCATGTGCGAGCGCGCGTGTGAGCATGTGCAATCCAGCCGCGCTCGCGCACGTCGCATAGTCCCCGCCTTGTGTCTTGCCTTCAAGCGATCCTAACCACGACGTCACCATTAACACGCGAGGGTCGTCGCCAGCCAACAACATCGGCAACATCGTGCGCACGAATAGCACAGGTGACACGGCGTGCCGGCGATAGTGCTCAACGAGTCCCGTACCAGAAAGTGTCGCGAGTTGCTCGTCCCGCTCCATATCCGCAGGACGATCGTGCGCGCCGGCGTCGGCCGGTGCGAGGATGAGAAGATCAATTGCCGTCGTAAGCGTTTCGAGCACGGGAATCGCATCGGCCACAGACGCAGCATCTGCCGGATCGAGTGCGATGAGTTCGAGCCCGCCATACTCGGCGCGCAAATCGGCGAGCACCGGAACGCGCGCGGGATTACGCGCTGCGGCGTACACCTTGTCGCCCCGCTTCAGGCTTTGACGCACTAGCTCCACGCCCAACGGACGCGACGCGCCGGTAATCAACGTGCGTCGTGGCGATGGGGCCATCATGCGCGTGCGGCTCCGGCAAGTATCTTCGCGACGGCCCGCACGTCGTTGTCGATTTCGATCGGACGATTCGCCTTCGCGAAATCCGCGCGTTGATGCACATCGACCAAAATGCCCGGGTCTTTGAGCACGTGTCCCGTGAGCACCGCCACCACGCGATGGTGCGGTTGAATCGTTCCTGAAGCCACAAGCTTTTTCACACCGGCAACGCTCGCAGCGCTTGCGGGTTCACAGCCCACTCCCGCTGCATCGATCGCGATTTTCGCGTCAAGTATTTCATCGTCGGTACACGACAACACCATGCCGTTGGTTTCGCGAATCGCGCGCACCGCACGATCCCACGATGCGGGATCACCGATGCGAATCGCCGTCGCGATGGTATCAGCGGTGACGGTGTAGCGGTGTGCAAAGTGGTCGGCAAATCCCTTGGCAAACGGCGCCGCGCCAGCGGCTTGCACAGCGACGAGCCTCGGCGCGCGATCGATCAGTCCGAGCGCGAGTGCTTCGCGCAACGCTTTTCCAAATGCGGCGGTGTTCCCTAAATTTCCCGCGGGAAGCACTAAGAAATCCGGTACGTCCCACCCCATCTGCTGAAGCAATTCCAGCACGATGGTTTTTTGTCCTTCAACGCGCCACGGATTGATCGAGTTGAGCAAATAAATGCCGAGTTCGCGCGACGCATCTTGCACGAGCCTCAAGCATGCATCAAAGTCGCCGCGCACCATGAGGGTGCGCGCACCGTATCCCAGCGTTTGCGCCAATTTTCCGAGTGCAATTTGTCCCGCTGGTACAAACACGAGTCCCGGAATCCCTGCGTGCGCAGCATACGACGCGAGCGCGGCCGACGTGTTTCCGGTGGACGCGCACGCGACCGCACTTGCGCCAATCCGCACCGCCTGCGTCACACCGGCCGTCATGCCGCGATCTTTAAACGAGCCCGTCGGATTGTGTCCTTCGTGTTTGATTTGCAAACCAACCACGCCGGCGAATTTGTCGATCGCCATGCGTGTGAGCAGCGGTGTATTTCCTTCCGGATGACTGACAATCGACAAACCCGCGTTGGGCATCACGAGCGATTGAAATCGCCACACGCCCGACGGTGAACCGAGCGGTCGCGCGCAGCAGTTCGTCGCAAACTGAGATTTCAGCAGGTCGCCGCGCAGTAATTGTCCGTGCGCGTCGGTGGGTGGGGCATGAATGATTTCCAACAGTCCACCGCACGTTGGACATGCGGGCGCCGCGTCAAGTTCTGCGATTGTTACGTGACACGAAGCGCACCGTTGCACGCTCGCGCTGCCGCTCGCGACGAAGAGGTCGTCGTTCGACGCGCTGTTGGTTGTCTGTGTCATCGCGGAACCAGCGTAAGCAAGTCGTTAAGTACACCAGCGGCAGTCACCGCGGGACCCGCACCAGGGCCAGTGATGACGAGCGGATGTTCTCTGTATCGTTTCGTTGTGAACACGATCTGATTGTCGGTACCACGCAATCCAGCCAGCGGATGCGCAAAGGGAACCCAGCGCATGCCCACATGCACTGTGCGCGCCGTGGCTTCCAGCACGTATCGCAAAACTCGCCCTTGCGCGTGCGCTGTAGCCTGTCGTTGCGCCCAGGGTGCATCCAGCTCGCCGAGGCGCGCAAGAAACGCGGCGCGCGACAATGATTGCATTGCCGCAGGCACGAGAGACTCGACCTTCACATCAGACACATCGCCAGCGAAGCCCATCATGCGCGCAAGAATAAGCGCTTTGCGCGCGACATCCATGCCCGACAAATCATCGCGCGGATCGGGCTCGGTAAACCCGCGTGCCATCGCATCGCGTAGCGCCGCGCTAAACGCTCGTCCTTTACCAATCTCGGTAAGCAAAAACCCAAGCGTACCCGATGTGCAGCCTTCGATACGCAGCACCCTGTCACCCGTCTCAACAAGCTTCGCATATGAATCCATCACCGGCAGCCCCGCACCAACTGTTGTTTCATGCAGCAGCCGTTTGTTCCGCTGTGCGGCCAGCGCGCGCAATGCGTTGACTTGCGCGAGCGGTGCCGACAACGGTCGCTTGTTGGCGAGGACAATATCCATTCCCGCTTCGAGTGCAGCGCGCAACGCGGGAATGGTTTCGTCGGCGGTGAGATCGATCAACACCGGACGCGTGAGTGCATGCGTCGCGATGTGCATCACCGCTTCACGCGCACTCGAAACGCGTGAGCCCGCAACGGATGACAACGCGCGACCTTGCTCCTTCGCATCAGCATATTCCGACAGCTTGCGCGACGAAATGCCCTTGTGATCAAAGACAAACCCACTGCGATCGATCAACGCGACCACCGACAAGTTCACGATCGCACCACCACGCGCGCCAGCGCGCACTTGCGGCAGCATACGCACGAACTCGCGACCGATCTGTCCAACACCAAGCAACACGATGTCGACGCGATCATCACGCTCGACACCGCCACCGCCAATCTTGTCTAACTGAAACACCGCGTGCACCACGGCTGCGGCGGCTTGCGCGTCGCGCTCGGTGATGACGACCGAGATGTTGAGCTCCGACGACCCCTGCGCGATCGCGACGACGTTGACTGCCGCCGACGACAGTGCCGTGAACAACCGCGACGCAATACCGGGAACGCCCGCCATGCCGAGTCCGACCACGGCGAGCATCGCGACACCGCGTTGCACTTCGACGCCTTCGAGCTCCTGTCGCGACAGCTCAAGCGCAAACGCACGCTCGAGCGCCACTCGCGCTTCGGTGGCTCGCGACGCGGGCACGCACAAACAAATCGAGTGCTCCGATGAGGCCTGCGAAATCAGGGAAACGGAAATCCCCGCGTGTTGCAGCGAGGCGAACGTGCGTGCCGCGATGCCAGGAACTCCCAACATGCCGTTTCCCGTCACAGTAAGCAGGGCTTGCTCGCGCACGACAGACAACGCTTTCACTGGATAACGACGCAAGGTGCGTCGCGTCGAAATCTCGGTGCCGGCAGCCTGTGGATCGGCGAAGGGGCGCACAAACAGCGGCACGCGCGT
>JANXUN010000272.1 GCA_025356185.1 Gemmatimonadaceae bacterium | reverse complement strand
CACGACTCGCTCGGTGCAACTCGAAGGCGCCGCATTCTTTGATGTAAAGCACGACGTGGCTCGTCCGTTTACGGTGCGTGCCGCCGATGCGGAAATTCGCGATGTCGGCACGAGCTTTGTCGTCAAGACGGACGGTGTCGGCGGCGTCTCAGTATCGGTCACAGAAGGGATCGTCGCGCTGCGCAAGTCGTCGATGGAGTCGTCGGGAAAAGCGTATGAACTGCGTGCCGGCGATCGCGGGGTGGTGTCGTTGGGCACGGTCGCGGTGACGCGGGGTAAGGTGAATGACGACGATTTGGCGTGGACGCGCGGTCAGCTGCTATTTCGCGACGCCTCACTGGCCGAAGTGCAAGCAGATCTAAAGCGGTGGTACGGCGTCACGTTGCAAGTGGCGGATTCGGCGCTGATGCGGTTAACAGTGAACGTGCCGAGTGCGTCTAATCGGGCCGAAGCGGTCAACTTGGTCTCGATGTCGATTGGCGCGGATGTTGAGCAGCACGGGGACACCGTCATCCTTCGGTCGGCGGGACGTAGCCCGACACCCTGAGGCGTATGCAGTCACGGCTTCGAACGCGGCGGGTTTTCGTCGCGGGCGCCATCGCTCTGTCGATGTGGCCCGCCGCGAAAGCGTACGCGCTTCGGGCGCGCGCACTTTCGTCGTACGTAGTGGCTGTTCGTGACCCCGACGAAGTGGTGTGTTCCGCGCGCGTGAGTTTGCCCGACCGTGGATCGTCGTGGGCCGCTCCTCTCGATCGCATTGTGACCATCAAGCTGCCCGACACCGCACTGCGCGACGCGCTGGATCGCGTTGCCGCGCTCGCGAGAGTTGAGCTGTCGTATAGCAATGAGTTGTTGCCGCCGAATCGTCGCGTGTGTCTCTCGCTTGATCGCGTACCGATTGGCGCGGTGCTGGAAACTCTGCTGGGTGGAACGACGTTGCGGCCGATCGTGGTCGGCACGACGCAAATTGTCTTGGCACCGTCGCGACCGACGGCACTCACGCTCAATGTCGCGCCGACCGCACGTCGGGCGAGTGTGCTTGATCGTGTTGTCGTGACGGGCACTCCCGACGGCGCATCGCAACGCGGCTCACCGTTTGCGCTTGATATCATCGATGGCGAAACGCTCGCGCGTCAGCGTGCGTCGACGTTGGGTGATGCACTCAATATGATGGTTCCCGGTGTGTGGACGTGGAGCAGCACCGCTGGTTCGCTGTCAGCGCGCTATGGAAGCATACGTGGCGCAAGTTCGTTTGGTGTGAGCGCACCCAAGGTGTATCTCGACGGCATCGAAGTCGCGAATCCTTTGCTCGTTACGCAAATCGATCCGGCGCGCGTTGAACGCGTCGAAGTCATTCGCGGACCGCAGGGTGCCGCATTGTACGGCGCGGACGCGATCAGTGGCGTCGTCAACATTCTCACGCGACATGATGGTGTCGCGAGCGGGAACACGACGATTCAAGTGAGCAGTGCGCTCGGTGCTGCGGCAACGGCGTACGCGCCGCGAGATGCATTTGTGCAAGAGCACTCGATCGCGTTGCGCGGCGGCACGGGTCGCAAAACGTTTGGACTTGGCATGTCGCTCGGCACCGTCGGTGCGTATGTGCCGGGTGCATCGGAGCGCCGCATTCTGGCCGACGGTGATATGCGCGTGGTGTTGTCGAACGTCGTGCTGACCGGAACGGGGCGATTGTCGTTGCAAAAGGCCAATGCGAGCACGTCGTTGGTGTTCGGAGGCGTCGCGCCAACGCTGTCGTCCAACGGACCGAGCGCCGCACCTTCTCGCGCTTCAAAGACGAGCAATAGCGCGGGCGCGCCTGACACGAGCATGCATCACGCTGATGCATCGGCGCCGTTGCTTGGTGATAGCGCGACAGGCCAAGATATGACACAGTACACATTGGGCGGGACGGCCACGATGATGCCATCGCTCAATTGGACGAATACCGTCATTGTTGGTGCTGACGGGTATCGACTGCAGGGATTGTCGACTGTTGGATTGCCGATGCCTCTCTCGTCGACGACGACCTTGGCCGATGGCCAAGGTGGCGCGGATCGCGGCACCTTGCGCGTGCGATCGGTCGGGCGATTCGACTTGTCGACGCAGACATCGCTCGCGTTGACGTTCGCGGCAGAGCAGTCGTTCACGCGCGAGCTCGTCGATCCTCGTGAGTCTCAAGCGTTGGCGCCGAATCCCGGCGGTGGACTTGGCGCGACGGCAGCACCGCGCAGTCCGCTGCTTCCTGGCGTTGAAACGCGGTGGGGCAACAGTGCAGGGCTTTCGGCGCAAGCGAATCTCGCGTATCGCGAGGCGTGGTATTTCGTCGCTGGTGGCCGCGTCGAACGCAGCGTGGGTTTCACTGCGACAGCGCAAGACGCACTGCTGCCGATGTTGGGTGCGGCATACGTGCACGACGTCAATGGTGTCGTCGTGAAGCTTCGCTCGGCGTTCGGCACGGGCATTCGACCGGCGGCCGGTTTGTTGCGCAGTTCGTCGTGGATGGGTCGTGTGGTGAGCGCGAACAACTCGTTGCAGCCCGAATCGCAAACAGGCACCGAAGCAGGCATCGATGTATTGATGTCGCGTGCGCTGTCGTTGCACGTCACGCGATTTGATCAGCGTGCGTCAGGGCTGATCCAACCGGTCGCAACTACCACGACGTATGCGACGTCGGCCGGCCGCGTGCGTAAGATGAGCTACTCGCTTGAGAATGTTGGCGCGATCACCAACCGTGGTTGGGAGTTACAGGCGAGTACGGCGATCAATCGCGTCACGTTCGCGGGCACGGTGTCGTTGGTGAATAGTCGCGTCGATCGATTGGCACCGGGCTACGGCGGTGATTTGCGTGTCGGTGATCGCATGCTCGATGTACCGGAGCGCACCTACAGTCTGAGCGCGTCGTGGTCGCCCACGCGTTGGAACTTCAATGCCGCGCTGACGCGCGCAGAAGATTGGGTGGGCTACGATCGTATCGCGATCGGTGATGCGTTGCGCGACACGAGCAAAGAGCACGAACTCAATGGTGCGCAGCTCCGCAGTTATTGGCTGAACTACGGCGGCGTCACGCGCCTTCGTGCGTCGGTGAGCTATCTGCTGATCCGTGATTGGTCGCTGATGCTCGGCGGCGACAACTTGCTCAATGTGCAGCGCGGTGCGCCTGACAACGCGACCGTGACCGCGGGGCGTACGCTGACGTTCGGGTTGCGCACCGGGTACTAAACGCGCGTCGCTGAGATCGCGATTGCGATCCCGTTAACAGACTACCACGGATAAAAAGCGGATTCGACGGATAAGAACTGATCAAACAAATGCTTAATCTGTTTATATCCGTCAAATCCGCTTTTTATCCGTGGTAGTCTGTTGCTTTTACTTGCTTTCAGCGCGCCTTAGTTCGGCGGTATCGAAGTAATCCCCACGTCGTCCAGCAGAATCGTACCCGTCTTCGCTTTGTCGAACACGAGTCGAATCGTGCGCAGCGTCGTTGGATCGAATGACGAATTGAGCGCCGTGAACGCGGACGTGGGCAACACGAACGTCTGCATCACGGGCTCGGACAGCGTCGGAAATTGCGTTTTGTCGCGCCCTTTGCGGCGATAGATGTATGCCTCTAGCGGCACGCGCACCGGACCAAACTCTGAGAGCAGCACTCGCGCCGTATGACCGCCGGCGTCTTCCAGTTCGACCGTCACATCTGTTGGATGTTTCGTCGTATCGGCAGGCGGTGTTTTCGGCTTTGGTGGTGCCTTCACTTTGGGCGCTCCCTTCGCACTGCTGTCAGCGGCCGCCGAATCTTTCTTCGCACCGTCGCGCCCCGTCTTGCGCGGTGGTGCGGATTGCGTCGTCATACCAACGGTAAGCAACACTGCACTCGTCGCGTTGGGCTGCCACGCGCTGCGCAATGAATCGGACAGCGTGATGTTGAATCGCGCCGGTGAACGCGGCGTGACGGTGTCTTTGCCCACCGGTGTGTTGTTCCAGCCAAGTGTGACGACGTTACTGCGGAATGTCGTGCCACGTGATCGCACGGGGACGTCATTCTCTTTCCACGTCGACAGCGAATCGCCGGAGAGTCTGACACCCGGCACTGCGCCTGTCGTGAGATCGACATCGTCATCGAACGTCGCGAGATAGCGCGCGTTGGCATCGCCGTAGCGATTCATGTACATCGTTGGAGGCAGCCAATCGCCGGCGGCGCGATGATCACGAAACATCGCTTGATATGCGCGTTGACCGTGCAACACCGTTTCGAGAAATCCACCGATCGCGACGCGACCAAACTGGCGCTGCTGCTCACCGGGTATCAGCGCGTCGAGTTCAAGCGCGCGCCCCGATGTGGGCCCATTGTCCTTGTTGTTCCAGACCGTGTTCCACTGTCCGTGATTCGCGCGATACACAAAGATCGCGCTCTTAAACATGTCGCTCGGTTTCGTATAGCGAATACGATTGTACTGCATGAGTCCTTGAAATGTCGACACGTCGCCGTCGTGCGAGCCGTGAATGACGAGGTAGTTGTAGTCGGACAGCGGTGACGGGCGATCGGTCGGCGTGTACTGACCATCAACCGGTGCGATCGCGACGAGTCCCTTGATTTCAAAGTTGAAATTGAATTTTTGATTCGCGTCGTCGGGGTAATACGGCAGCCGGTTAAACATGCCGGCAACGGCGACGGCCTCTCCGCCGCGCGAGTGTCCCATGAGTGCGAGGCGCGTCATGTCAATCTTGTGATACAGCGGCTTGCCCGCGCTGTCGTTGAGGGCGCGAAACACTTCGAGATGCTTGAGCAACATCCACCCGCGCGCATCGTTCTCGCCGCGCAGTCCGCCGTTCAAAAAGTTTTCGTCGATCGACGCGAGAATGAATCCCCGCGACGCGAGCAGTTCACCAAGCCACTTGTAGCCCGGATCGGAATATTCTTCCATGTTGTGATTGCCATGCACGACAAGCACCACCGGAAAAGGCCCGTCACCCACCGGATACCACACGCGCGCATTGAGCGGAAATTTCGTGTTGTCGTAGCCCCAATACTTCTTGCGAGACTTCGCGACCTCTGGCTCCATCTTGGCGTATGGCGATGCATCGACGGTGCCCGTGCGATACGCTGATGAATCGCGAAACTCGGGCCGTTTGGCGTTACCGGCGCTGCCGTAGTACAACGTCGCAACCTTAAACGAGCCAGGATCGCCAGGATTGGGCGCGCTGATCGTGCGATGCGCCAGAACGGTCGCCGCGTCGGTCGGCGCAAACGTCACCGGCTGAACGCAGGAAACGAGCAGGCTGGAGACGAAGAACAGAGCGACTCGCGTCGTCAGAGGCGTCGTTCGAGCGCGGCGACAGGGCAGAAGCACTGTAGCGGCGCGAGAGGCGGAGGTAGGGGGCATAGACACCCCAAGACGTTACCGGACGGCGTCGTTTGCCGCCACGCTTCCGGGACAAGCCCCCGTCGCGCATGTTGTCCCGCATGGACCGTCGCCATTTCGTTTCCGCGCTGGCTGGAGCGACCGCCGCTCCCGGCCTCTCGTCCCTCCTCGCGCCCGCGCCCGCGTTCGCACCAGGCGCCATCCGTCGCCTTGTCGACGCCGCAGACGTTGCCAAATCGCGTGGGGTCGACCTGATACGCGCCGACGCGCCCGCCTGGGCGGGGAGTGCGGCGCTCGATACCGCGTTCGCAAGCGACGAGGAGTTCTGGGAGCCGGTTCAACGGGCGTTCGACCTCGATCGCACGTGGATCAATCTCAACAACGGCGGCTGTTCGCCCGCGCCGACGCATGTGATGGAGCAGTTGTTTCGAGACCTGAAATACTCGAACGAACTTCCTGTCATTCAAATGTGGCGCGATCTGGAGCCACGCATCGAAATCGTCCGTCGAGAACTCGCGAGTGAATTTGGCTGCGATATTGAAGAGATGGCGATCACGCGGAATGCGTCGGAGTCGCTTGAAACCCTCATCTTCGGACTCGACCTCAAGGCCGGCGATGAAGTGGTGGTCAGCAATCAGAATTATCCGCGCATGCTCACCGCGTGGCGTCAGCGCGCACGACGCGACGGCATCGTCGTCAAAGAAATTTCGTTTCCTGTTCCGACGACAACGCCGCATCTCATCACCGACAAGTTTGCGGCGGCCATCACGCCGCGCACCAAAGTGATTGAATTTCCGCACATCACCAACCTTACGGGTCAGATTCTCCCCGTACACGACATCGTTGCGATGGCGCGCGCGAAGAATGTCCAAGTATTAGTCGATGGCGCGCATGCGTTCGCGCAGTTTCCATTTAAGCGTGACGAGTTGGGCGTCGACTACTACGGCACCAGCTTGCACAAATGGCTGCTCGCGCCGATCGGCACCGGATTTTTGTATGTGCGCAAAGACAAACAAAAAAGTATCTGGCCGTTGTTCGCAGCGGGCGCCGATCAAGACGACAACATTCGCAAGTTCGAAGAGATCGGCACGCACCCCGCCGCGAATCACAACGCGATCGCCGTGTCGATGACGTTCCATCGCGCACTCGGCGCGGGTCGCAAATTTGCGCGACTCACGTATCTGCGTGATCGATGGGCAAAGCGGCTCCTCGCCGAAGGACAAGGTCGCGTAAAAATCCTGACGCCACTCGATTCACCGTGGGGCGGCGGCATCGGCAATTTCTCAGTCGACGGACTTGATCCGGCAAAACTTGGCAACTGGTTGTTCGGCAACCATCGCATTGTGAACACGCCAATTACGCACGCCGAGTTTAGCGGTATCCGCATCACACCCAACGTGTATACTACGCTTGATGAGATCGATCGATTTAGTGAGCTGGTGTTGCGCGCGATTAAGTCGGGGATCGCGTAGCATGCGTTCGGAAAAAATCGTGCGAGTGTATGCGCGGAGCGCCATCATTGCCGGTCTCTCGATCAGCGTGGTAAGGCAAGCGCATGCGCAAGGATTCGAAGGGTCGGTCGCAATGCGGCTCTCGATGGGTGGCGGTCGCAGTGCGCCAACTTCGCAAGAAGTGTCGTATCAGAGCCGCGGCGGAAACACGCGCGTCGATCTCACGACGCCGATGGGCGCCATCATCATGATTGGCCTTGCGAGTGAGCATAAAACGTTTGTCATCATCGAGTCGCAAAAGAGCTACATGGAGATGACGCAAGCACCGACGGACCAGTCAGCCGTGATCGGCAAAGTGACGCGCACGGGCAAGATGGAAACGATCGCCGGCAACAGTTGCGAACACGTGACCGTCGACCCGGCGGGACCTAACGGCGTGATGCAACGCGTCGACGTGTGTCTCTCGAAAGTGTTAGGGACCTACGTGAATCCCATGAGCGCGATGCCGGGCGGGCGCTTGCCAACGTGGCAACAAAGCCTGACTGAATCGGGAGAGTTTCCGCTGAAAGTGACGCTCGCCGATGGAACCGTGGCGCTTGAAGTGCTAAAAATCGATAAGCATCGCGTGAGTGAAACGCTGTTTCGTATTCCGCCCAGCTACAACAAGGTCGACGTGCCCAAGCGCCCGTAAAAGGGAACAGGGGAACAGGGGAACAGGGGAACACGCGAGCGTCGCGGAACGACACAGCCGCCGAGCGCAGCGCCTCGTGAAACCGCGACGTGAAACATCCGTTTCGCGCGAACGTTAGGAATTGCAGATGCGTGAAGATCTCGTCAACGATGACGTGCTCGACGCACCGCAGACGCACTTTCGGAGGTTTTCATGATCGCGTTCTTACTGTCCTTCGCCGTTGCATCGATCGTCGCCATCGTGCTGCACGGCAGTACGCGCCGCTTTGTACGCAATCGATTGCGCTACGTCGATTCTGTGCAAAAAGGATTTGCACCGTGGGTGGCTGGCGCCGTTGCGTTTGGGGTCGGTGCGCTGATTGCCCCAATGCTCCCGCTAGTGGGACTGGGAACGGCGCTCACCGCCGGATTGGCCGTGGGTTCGGGTGTCGCCGCCGGTGCGCGTGATATTCGCACCGGTAACTCGCCCGTTGTGTACGGCGGTTAATCGCCTGCGGTGCGCGACTACGCACTCCCTATTACATCCAGTATTCGTATTTGCCGGTGGCAAAGACAAAGGCTGACAGCGCACCATTCGTGACCGCGTGCACCAACACCACGTCACCCAACGACTTGGTGCGCCAGAACCACCAGTTGTAAATCAGTCCGCACGCGAGCCCCACTTCCCAGTACGGCCCGTGTTCGGCAGCGAACAACACGGCTGAAGCGATAAAGGCAAACGTGGTGTAGCGCGCGAGGGGCACTGTCTTCCAATCGGGGTTGACGATCCATCGCGGCAGCCATCCGCGCCAAAACAGCTCTTCGAGAATCGGCACTAACATCGTCGCGCGTAGGATGCGCAGCGTGACCACCAACGGGTTGGCGAGATCAGCAGGCGTGATGGAGTTGGTCAGCTTGCCGGTGATGCTGTTCTGAAACATCCAATGAGATCGCCATCCCGGTACCAGTTGATCGGGCGCGACCCACAGCGCGCACACCGCAAGGCCGAGTGCAATGCTGCCCAGCCAGTGCTGCACGCGAAAGGTACGTACGATCGAGCCGGAAAAGAGCACGATCACGGCGGTGAGCACGGTGACACGCGCGATGGATTCCCATGGTTGCGCGAGCGGCACGTACGGCGCTGTTGCGAGCAACAGCATGAACACCGCGAACGGTGTCACCCAAGGCAAGATTGGATAGCGCTGCAGCAAGCTGTTCATGGCATGATCGAGGTAGTTTGTTCTCGCACCAACATCGCCAGTGCGCCAGCAAAGTCCAGTATCAATACGTCGCCCTCTCCGTGCACGCAGCGTACACTCATCGAGTGCGGCGCCGCAGGATTGTCGGTCGTGAGCACCTCGCCATTCATCCGATACACCAGGCTGATCACTTGATCGCGGCCGCCCACGTCGACATGGTACAGGAGCTGTCCGTCACTCAGAAACTGCATTCGCACCCCGGGCGCGAAATCGAGCGTCGGATCTGCGCGCAGCAACTGCCATGTCCCCAGCAGCCATGAAGTGTCCATACACCATACCGCGGTGAGTTTGGTCGAACGATGCTGATATCTAACAATGGACGCGTCATGCTGTGCGCGCTGGCACTTTGCGCGCTCTCGACCACTGCCATCGCGCAGCGGCCAACCGCTGTCGCTGCTCCGGCCCCCGCGGCGACTGTCAACACGGTCGTCAAAACAATCGATCATCGACTCTTTGACGATTTGCTGCGACAGCATGTCCTAAAGGGATTTGTCGACTACGACGCCTTCGGCAGGGCGCCGCAGTTTGCGGAATACCTGTCGTCACTCGCACACGTCAATCTCGACGGCGTGGGCGAAGACGAACGACTCGCGTTTTGGATCAACGTTTACAACGCGTTTACGATTCAGACCATCGTGAGCCATCACGAAACCGAGTCCATTCGTAATGTGAATCTCACGCTCGGCGTGCTGCGCCTGAAGGGTCCGTGGAGTGAACCAATCGTGCACGCTGCCGGGCGCACGCTGTCGCTCGACGACGTGCAACACACCATTCTCCGTAAAGAGTTTGCCGAGCCGCGAACGCACTTTGCGCTGTCGTGCGCCGCGATCGGGTGCCCGCCGTTGCGAAGCGAAGCATACACAGGTGATAAGCTCGTCGATCAGCTCAATGATCAAGGTGTCCAGTTCTTGCGCAACTCGCCGACAAAGAATCGCATCGAGTCGCCGCCCACAAGCATTGCGATGCCCGGCAATCGTCCCGATGCGCGCCCAGACGGTCGCGAACGATTTATTGTTCGAATTCTGTACGTCAGCCCGGTGCTGATGGCGTATCGAAACGATTTTGGCCCGGCGCGTAACGATCTTGCACACGCGCTCGCGCCGTGGTTCGAGGGGACCGATCGCACGGTGCTCGAAAAGGGGCGTGTCGTACTGACCGAGTCGACCTTTGATTGGACCCTCAACAGCCAAGCCCAAGCGAAAGCCCGACATCTGATGTGACCTTTCGGTCGGCTGCGCCGTCGCACACTCATCGCCGTTTCAATGATTGTGTTTTCCGCCGCCCGATGTTCGCTCGGCCTTCCAGGAGCCGCTCATGTCACCAGCCCGTCGTCACTCGATCGCCAGCAGCCACGCCCTGCGACTGCATGCAGCGGCAATTCTTGAAGTCGCCATCGCAGCGACCGTGTCAATCTTTGTCGCGTGGCTGTTTCAACGCGGCTAGTGGTTGATCCAGTAGCCGACGGCGTGACCGCGGAGGTCAGCCGCCCGCACCAGTCGGCTTCCACAACAATGCGACCAGCTGCACCTGCACATCGCCACTCTTGGCTTTGATCGGAATGCGATCAAGGGTCTCGGTCTGCGCGTCGTAGGTTACTCCTAGCGCATCAATCTCACCTTGCAACTGCGCTTCGAGCTCGCTGGATTGTTGCTGTAGCGCTTGCACACTGTCCGTCGCGCGGCCCACATCATGATGCGGCGAACAGGATTTAGCGTGGAGGAGTGCTGATGGTCGTTCCGGCGCGTGCGAGGCGAACGACGTCGTTGATGTGTATGCGCAGGTTATCGACTTCGTACGGTTGCAGCATTTTGTCGACACCGTTCACGCGTTTGAGCGCACGCGTGAGTGAGTCGCTCGCCCACTCCATCTCAATCAGCGTGTTCACGGTATCCGGCTTTGCCTTCAATCCGTAAACCAACTGCGATCGTTCTTCGCGTAGCCCGTTGAGTACGCCGACGGAATCAAAACGAAATTGCCGCATCGCGTGCGTGCTGTCGGTGAACAGCGCGATTTCGTCGAGTTGCGTGATGCGCGGGCCGATGAGTGTCGCGTGCCACGTCGAATGCGCATCTGCGCCCGACCAAACGCCGTCGCGCGTACCCGGCCCTGTGAGCGAATCGGTGATCGCCGCGTGCGAAGCATCTACGACGGGCACCTCTTTCTTCTCAGTACATGCACCGAGCGTCGCGACGAGGCACCCAATCGCAGCGCTCCACACAGCCATCCGTCGCATCAAAATTCGCGCCGCTTCATTTCCTTAAAGATTTCTTCGGCTTCAGTGCCCTGAATCGGTTCTTTACCGCCGCGTGTTGCGTCGAGCGTCGAATCGAACGTGGCCTTTGCCGGCTTCTTTTGTTGTGACGCCTTGGCGGCCGTCTTTCGTAGCAAAGCTTGCAGCTGTGAGTCTTTCATGAACGCTCCGGAGTGAGGGTGTTATGACGTTGGTGTGAAACGGGGGAGATGTAAAGTGGGGTCTCGTACGAGAGAGGCGCTGGTGATCTCGCTGACCGAGCGACAGCCGGCGAGTCCCATAGTGAGATCAAACTCCGCTTGCACATTGCGCAGCACCTCGTGAACGCCTGCGTCGCCGGCCAGGGCGAGGCCGTAGACATAGGGACGTCCCAGCAGCACGGCGGACGCGCCGAGCGCGACTGCCTTGAAAACGTCGGCACCACTGCGAATTCCAGAGTCGAGCAGGACCGGGATGCGTCGTTGGACCACGTCGACGATCGCCGGGAGTGCGTCCATGGTCGCGATTGCGCCATCGACTTGACGTCCGCCGTGATTGGATACGACAATGCCATCCACGCCGTGCGCGAGCGCCTGCCGTGCGTCGTCGGCATGCAACACACCCTTGAGGATGATCGGCAGCGATGTCATGTCGCGCAGTCGCGCGAGATCATGCCAGGCCAGCGACGGTCGTGAGTACGTCGCGACAAATCGACGGACCGCGTCGCGCGGCCATCCGGTGCGCAGCTTATGGATGAACGGACCGGGCGTGCGACGAAACAGATCGCGCATGACGCCGAGTGCATGCAACGACCGTGCGGTCTTCTCGTGCGCGGCTGGGGACGCAGCGGCGTGTGCGCGCAATTCCTCGCGGAACACCGGATCGCTCACGTATTGGGCGATACCCATGCCACGCATAAACGGCAAATGCGCGAGATCCAGATCGCGCGGACGCCACCCGAGCATCGACGTGTCAAGCGTCAGCACAATCGCCCGACAGCCGCACGCTTCAGCACGTTTCACAAAGCTGCGCACCACCGGTTCGGATCGAGACCAGTACAGTTGGAACAGGCGCGGCGAGTCGCCCATCGCGCGCGCGCACGTCTCCATGTCGACTGACGCTTGATTCGAAAAGATCATCGGAACGCCGTGTGCTGACGCGCCGCGCGCAACGGCGACGTCGGCGTGTCGATGTACGAGTTCCAGCACACCGATTGGCGCGAGCATTATGGGTGTTGGCAGCATCATGCCGAGCAGTGATACGCTGGTGTTGCGTTGCTCGACGTCGCGCAGCACACGTGGCACAATGCGCCACGCGCTGAAGGCGTCGGTGTTGTAACGCACGGTGTCTTCGCGTCCGGCGCCACCGGCCACATATGCGCCCGCTTCGGGCGACATGAAGTACATCGCGCGCGACTCAAGTTCCCGCTGTTGCACGGGAACGCGCGGTTTACGGCCGTGCACGCCGTCGAGATAAATCTGCGTTTGGCTTTTCGTGCCGATCACGAGTGATCGCCGCGACGCACGGATGACGGCGCGCCCAACAGCGACAGAATCGCATTGATCACGGCGCGGCCGGATGCCGTTTTCGGTGCGATAGATTCAAAGTGTCCGCCACCGGGAATGGTGATCGACCACGCGCTGTCGCCGGCGGCGCGGGCCGCACGAAGAAACGCATCACGAACCGTTGCCGGTGCGATCAAATCGCGATCGCCAGCTATGTGCGCACTCGGCACACGCAGCGGGAGTCGGGCAATAGGCGATGCGTCGCGCACACGATCGGGAACGCGCTCTGGCACGTCGCCGAGCAACGACTCGACGGCGGGATTACCGCAACTGTTTTTTTCGCGCGTGTAGAACTCAGC
>JANXUN010000266.1 GCA_025356185.1 Gemmatimonadaceae bacterium | reverse complement strand
GATGCTTGCTGCACCACTCAGCGCGACCAATCCCGCCGCGTCCGCGCGCAAGGCCACTTGCCAATTGAGCGAGTCGAGCGTGCCCGTGGCATTGAGCTGACCGGAGATCGCGCTGGTGATCTTGATCGTCGAGTCGACGCGTGCGAGTGCGCGAAATGACAGTGGATCGAGCGCGAGCGCCACCTTGAATGTCGGCACGGACAATCCATACCCAACGCGGGCGTCTCCGCTAATGCGCGAGATGTTGCCGGCTGCGTCAATCCACTGCAGGGCAAGACCACTGATGTCAGCCGTGACCGCGTCGGCGGCAACGAGGTGCCCGTGTCCACGCAACACGCCATCGATAGCGGGTAGCGTTGGCGCGAGCGCACGCAGGGTGCGCAAATCGACTTGTAACGTGTCTATTTGCATGTCGCGGGCAGCGGGCTTCACGCCCATCGACACGCGACCGAATGCCGTGATCAACGACAGTGCGCCGGGCACCGTGCGGTCTTCAAATTGCGCGTTGAGGCGATCGATCAGAAAGTTTTTAAGCGTGCCTCCGACCTCGGCGAGCAGTTGGCCGCGCAGGAGGCCCTGCACCCTGGCCGGCACGGCCTCGTAACTCACGCGTCGTAATAGTTCGCTGGTGATTGGCGAGAACGTGAGCGCGACTTTCTGCAGTAATATCACAGCAGGTCGAGCGACAATCGTAATGCGCCCTTGCACGTTCGACTTTTCCGACGTGACGTTCAAATCGTTCAACGCGTACTCGGTGTCGTCCGCACTATCCAGCGTGCGCATACGCAACTTCACGCTGCCCGATCCGATCGTCGGCAGCACGTCCCACGTCCACGTTAAGTCCGAGAGCGATGCCGTGGCGTTGATCGCGACGTCATACCGCACTGAGCCAGGCTGATTCCACCACACACGTCCGTCGGCACTTCCAAGCGACGCAGGCAACGCCAAATGCGGTAGCGCAAAGCGCAAGGAATCGGGAGTCCACGTGACGGTGCCCGCGGCGTGCGTCACGCGAATTGGTGGGTCGGCCACCGTAGCGCGCACCGAGTCGAGCACAATACTTGACGGTGCGTGATTCGGTTTAAGAATCACGCCATCATGCGCGACGACCCGATCCAACGCATAACGACGCCGTTCAAACAGTCCGTCGCTCGTGCGCGCGATGTCGTGAAATTTTTCCCGCAGCGCGATGACGCTGTCGCGCGCGGTGCCGGTGAATACGGCAAACGGCGACCATGGTGCCACCGTGGTGATCTCACCCGATGTCAGGTGCAGTACGTCGATGGTGACGTCGTCGCCGAATCCGGGCGTCGAACTTTTTTTCGACGGGCCGCCGCCGCTGATGATGTACGTGAAGTTCCAGGGACTATTCACCCCTTTGCGCAGGTCAACATGCAAACCGTGCACATCAAGCGAACGAATGTGAATGCGCTTATCAAACAGGGCGTACAAATCCACGCTCGCTCTCGCACTGTCGATCACGATCACCTTCGTACCAGCACTGTCGACGATGGCAATTCCCACCAAGTCGGCATGATTCCAACGCACTTCGCTTAACTCGCGCACGCTGACGGTGCCGCGTCCGGCTAACGACCGGTTGATCGGATCCACGATCAGCGCAAGCACACGCGCACGCCCGGACGCCGTGCGCGTGACGTAGAGCAGCAACGTGATCGGCACGGCCGCCACCAGCGCAACGACCAGCGCGGCGGCCCACCACCATCGACGTTGTTTGCTGGACATCAGAATGCTTGCCCCAAACCAAAATGGAATGTCAGACGCGACAACAAACTGTTGCGTCGCGCCGGCTGATACGTCTCCGGGCAGGTAAAAATGCTGGCAGGATTTGTCGGATCGATTGACACGCTGTTTCCCGGGCTCGCGCAAAAGATCGCGCCGCCGGTTCCATTCAACCCTTTCGACAGAAACAGCGCGCGGCCAGCGCGCGGAGCATATGGGTTGTAACCCACATCGACGCGAAAGGGGCCGAGTGACGACAGCACGCGCAATCCGATGCCCGGTGTCGCGCGCAAATCTTTCATGCGGAATGGCTCGGCGCCGCCTTCCCACACATTGCCGACGTCAACAAAACCAACAAACTGCAGTGACGATGAAAGCCATCGAAAGCCTCTGCGATATTCCACGTTCGCCACTGCAAGCGCTGTCCCGCCGCGTGGCACCGCGCGATCATAGGGTGCGCCTTGATCTACCTGAACGACGGGTGCGCCACGAACCACGGTATCGGACACCTGCGATACGACGTACACAAGCGGACCGAGAAGGTTCTGCTGAAAGCCTCGCACGGTGCTTTGTCCACCGGCAAACAATCGCTCCTGTTGCGGAATGAGCGGCGACCCGTCAACCAGGCGCGCGCCGGGCGCAAAGGCGCGCGCGAGTTGAATGCGCGACGCGAACACACCTCCAAGCACGCGCAGATACGCCGACGCTTCACCAGACGTGCGATAAAAGCGCACGGAGCTATCGACTTTCGCAAACGTTTGCCCGGCGCGCAGTTCACCCCGCCAGCGATATCCGCGCGAAGGATTGACGGCACTGTTGGTGCCGTCATGTGCCACGCTGGTGCTGATGATTCCCACGCCTCGCCCAAATACCGCCTGGTCGTACTCTTCCTTTCTGCACTGCCCAAAGCGGGAACACGCTTCGGCCGGATCAATCTTGGTGCGCCCGTTCTCGTACTGAATTCCGGCGGAACCGTTTGTGCGGATGTTGAACGTGTGCATTGCTTCCAAGATCGCGCCGATTCCGACTTCGCGGACATACGCGTACGGTTCGCTTCGCCGCTCTGTATAAATCGACGTTACGGGCGTGAACGGCAGGCCGAACGTCCGCGTGCTGCTGTACGTGGCACCCAGATAATGATTGAGGACGGTGAACTGGGTATCGGCGCGCAGAGCGGGCGAGCAAATCCCCGGTGCAAAATCTGCAGGGGGGCCCACGCCAATGCGTGATGCGCGAGCCGTGAGTTCCAGGCGCCGGCCGACGCCAAGAAACTGCCGGTCGACGTATCGCGCCTGTGCGCGAACACACTCGAGCGTCGCCCAACCAAGTCCGATGCGTGGACTGCGCGTTTGGCCCTGCGAAACGGAAATCTTGAGATCAATTAACGAATCGTTTTTTGCATCGGCGCCGGTTGGGGTCGCGGTATCGATGAGCACGAGGCGAAACGATTCGGCGCGATACAGATCGCGTTGCGCATCCAGCACGTCCGACGCGCTAAATCGATGCCCGGGTTCAAGCGACGTCAGTCGCCGAACGTCTCCGGTATCGAGATTGGCGCGCTTGTTATCCATGCCTTGCACCGCAACGGTGACGGCACGAACCGTGACGGGCGGACCCGTGACGAAAGCAACCGCGACGTGCACGCGCGCTTTTGCCGTATCCACCACAACCGTCACGGTCGGCCGAGCGACGCGGGCGTATCCAAAGTCGCGAAGTCGCGAAACGACTGCGGTGATGGTGGTGTCGAGTCGTATGCGATCGTACCGACCTCCTTGCATGCGCCTGAGCGGTCGCGCGTAATCGCGGAGTCCTCCCTCGGCGGCAGGAAGTCCGGTTACTAATACCGTGTCGATCAGCGCCGGAGAACCCGGAGTGATGTCAAAGCGGATGTGGATGCCGCGCGCGTGCTGCAGCGTGGATACGCTGGCCGTCGCTTGCAGCCAACCGGCTTGCCGGTGCAACACAGCCAGCCGCAGTGCATCCCGTCTCAGCTCAAGTGAATCGCTGCACGGCAAGCTTCCGATGTGCAGCAATCGTTTGATCGATGACGGGGACTGCGATGCAATCGCCGCGCTGAGCGTCGCGTCGTCAAACAGCGGACTGCCTTCGATGTCGATCGATTCCACGCGCCGCTTCGCGTCGCAGCGTGTTGAGGGCTGCGCGAAAGCCGCGGCGCCTGGCACGAACAGCAGCGCCAAGATCGTCGCCTGTATCACGATGTGGTGACAAGCACCACGTGTGTCAGGGATCCACCTACCCAGTGTCATCTATCGCAATCTCGCGAGACGGCGGGTGCAAAGCGAACTGACCGGGCACCATTTTTGCCTCGGATCTGTCGCCTAGTACGTGGGGGATAGGGCGAGGCCCCCTCTCCAGTGTTGGCCTCTTTGTGGCGGCGCGCTATAGTGCGTTGTTGTTCCCACAGCATTCACCCTGGGAGTCCTGCATGATGCCGTTGGCCGAAGTCGCGTGCGCGGTCCTGATGACCTGGAACGGCCTCGCACACCAGCGCGTCGTTCACGAC
>JANXUN010000251.1 GCA_025356185.1 Gemmatimonadaceae bacterium | reverse complement strand
CGCTCGCGTCAACCGCGTCCCCAAACTTCTTGATATTCTCGCGGAACATGGCAGCCAGTTTGCGCGCCTGCACATCGTACGCGGCCGCATCGCTCCATGTCGCGCGCGGATTCAACACCTCCGAGGGTACGTCATCGATATGAGTCGGCATGTGCAAGCCAAATATCGGATCGACGACGGTGTCCTCGTTGTGCAATGAACCCTCAAGCAGCGCGCGAATCATCGCACGCGTGTGCGAGAGCTTCATGCGGTTGCCCACACCATACGCGCCGCCGCTCCAACCGGTATTGACCAACCACACCTGCGCGCTGTGCGTGCGCAATAACTCGCCAAGCATCGACGCGTATTTGGTGGGGTGCCACACGAGGAACACGGCGCCAAAGCACGCGCTGAATGTCGCTTGTGGTTCGGTGACGCCACGCTCGGTGCCCGCTACTTTCGCCGTGTAACCCGACAGGAAGTAGTACATCGCCTGTTCCGCTGACAGCTTCGCGATCGGGGGCAATACGCCAAATGCATCGGCGGTCAAAAACACGACGTTGCGCGGATGTCCGCCACGGCCACTCGGCACGTGGTTCTTGATGTAATGCAATGGATAGGACGCACGGGTGTTTTCCGTGATCGACTGATTCGCAAAATCGACCGACCGCGACGGACGATTGAGCACCACGTTCTCGAGCACCGTGCCAAACATTTGCGTGGTCGCAAAAATGTCCGGCTCACTCTCGGCGGACAGGTTGATGACTTTCGCGTAGCAGCCACCTTCAAAATTAAAGGTGCCGTTCGGTGACCACCCATGCTCATCGTCACCTATGAGGCCGCGCGCTGGATCAGCTGAGAGCGTCGTCTTGCCGGTGCCCGACAACCCGAAGAACAGCGCAGTATCACCGCCACTGCCGATGTTTGCCGAACAGTGCATGCTGAGCACGCCCTTTTTCGGCAGCAGGTAGTTCATGACGGTGAACATGGCTTTCTTGAGTTCACCGGCGTATCGCGTGCCGCCAATCAAGATCGTGTGTTCCGCGAGATTCAACACTATGAACGTGCCCGTGCGCGTTCCGTGGCGCGCGGGATCTGCCTGCATTTCCGGCGCATGCAATACGGTAAAGTTGGGCGCGAACGTCGCAAGCGCCTCAACCTCGGGCCGAATAAACATGTTGCGCACGAAATTCGCGTGCCACGCGTTCGGCATGACGTATCGCACGCTCAGTCGTGTCGATGGATCGGCACCGCAGAACAGGTCTTGCACAAACAACTCGCCCAGCCCGTTCAAGTAGTGTTTGACGTCGGCTTTGAGCGTGTTGTAGTGCTCGAGAGACATCGGCTGATTCACTTTGCCCCAGTCGACGTCTGCATCACTGCCTGGCTCCTTCACCACGAACTTGTCGTTCGGTGAACGGCCCGTGTGAGGCGACGTAATCGCGACAAACGGACCCATTTCCGCGAGCTCACCTTCGTCGCGGCGAATCGCGGCCTCGACCAGCTCCGCCGCGACCATGTTCCAGTGCACGCGACCTGTGGGACTGAGACCCTGCGGCGTGAGTCCACCGGCGCTTTCGCGCGTTACCGACGCCAACGCATCAACTTGTGTCGCCATGTTCGCGACCCTCGAAAAAAGGACAGCAGCGCACGATGAGCGCGCTGCAGGAGATCAGTAAGTATTGACGCTTCGGCTGCTGTTCGGCAACGCGCAGCGACAAGCCCGAAACATGGCAGACTGAGGCTGTAGTCTCAAGCGCCGCTACAGTGTGAAGGCCGGGACCTGTCCAAGGACATAGCGCAATGTGGCAATGTCTCTGGTCGTGGGTGTTGCCTTTGTTGGCGCGCCGTACATGACGTCGGCTGTACTGTCACTGTGCCCACCGATGCCCAGTGCGTGTCCGAATTCGTGTGCCACGAGTGCGTTATATGCGCTCTGTGACGTCGCTTGACCTCGATCGACGCGCATAACGACGACGATGCTCGACGCCCGCACATTTGACAGCGTCAAGTGCTCCGCGCGTGTCGGTATGCCAGACCCCGGACAGAAATACGTGTAGCCTGCCGCGCCACGCGGATCAAACGCGCAGCTACCCGGTGTGACCGGGGCCGCGGACGCCCGATCGTAGATCACTACGTCTGCCGAGTCGATGCTGCTTGCCATAACAAGCGAGTATTCCGCAAACTGCGGCACGGCATTCCATACGCTCAGCGCAGTACGTGTTGCGACGCCGAGATCGATGGCGTCGTTGACGTCGAGAACAGCCCACACGCGGATGGTCGTGCCGCTGGTCCAATGATACAGTTTACGCGCGGTGAGCACCGTTGGATCGTATGCGAAGTCGGGGCGCGTGACACGGGGTGCGTCGCATCCACCGACGAGCACTATCAGCGCGATGGCGCGAGCGCACTGCATAACTGTGCTGCATGAAATTGCGCGAATCATCGTTGCACTCGCATGCCGACGATCATGCGACGCACCCATCCCGCCGATGCAATCTCCTGTCCGTTTTGAAAAGTGGCGGACGAGGTTGGATCGACACGCACGATGCTTAGCCGAGCGTAGAGCGCGAACGGGTGCGGTTCTCGTTCGGCGTTGATCTCATCGTTGCTTCGCGCGCGGCGGAAGGTTACGCCGATGTCTGCGACTGGCGAGACGCGCGGAGTCAGCGCGAACGGCGCGAGTGCACCGGCGCCAGAAAAGCTCGTGAGTCCGGCGCTCACGTTAACCTCACTCTGCAGCAGATGCCGCGGTGGCGCAGTGACCGTCGCAGCGCCAACGATTTGCACATCGGTGAGCGTGCCGCCGTCCCAACGCACATCGTGCTCGGCAAGGCGAAGCGATTGCGCACCAACGCGCAACGCAGCGCCAAGGTACAGGCGAGGACGAACAGCGCGCATGGCACTGAGTGCGACCTGCGCGCCCGCACCAGACGTGACTGTGGGGATCGTTGGCCCGGATAACCATGTGCCGCCGACAAGCGCACCAACTTCACCGGACACATACCAGTGCGTGTCGAGAATGTTGTCGACGTCACGCCCGGTGCTTGATCGCTGCGCGCGAGCACCCAGCAGCGGAACACACGCCGCAACAACGCAAACGCGGGACACGCGCAGAATTTGATGTATCACTCGTTTACTGCGCGAGCTCGCGCAGCAGCTTCAGCATGCGCCCGTCGGATTCGGCTGGCGCATCGCCTTTTGGCGTTTCGATGATTTTAGGAATTGATGCTAACCGAGGGTCACGCATGATTCGTCCGAACGCGTCGCGACCAATCGTTCCTTGTCCGATCAGATCGTGGCGATCAAGGTGCGATCCCAGTGCGGCCTTGGAGTCGTTCAGGTGCAGGCAGCCGAGGCGCGCGAATCCAATGGTGTCGCCAAATCGCTTCCACACGTC
The DNA here is from genome assembly GCA_025356185.1 of Gemmatimonadaceae bacterium. Classification (GTDB taxonomy): domain Bacteria; phylum Gemmatimonadota; class Gemmatimonadetes; order Gemmatimonadales; family Gemmatimonadaceae; genus Gemmatimonas. Next base: position 2,230 of record JANXUN010000251.1, on the reverse strand, counting down.
GTCGTACTCGCTCACGATATCGTAGCCAGCGGCCCAAATGTGCGCCGTGTCGAGGCACACGCCGACGCGTGACTGCACTGATGCAGGAATTCGCGAAATGAGCAGCGCCATTTCTTCAAACGTGGAGCCGAGCACCGTGCCTTGTCCCGCCGTGAGTTCTATCAACAGGCGGGTGGGACCGGATTCCGCTTCGAGCCCCTCAACGATCCCGTCGATGTTTCGCGCGAGTCCGCTTGCACGTTCATCCATGTAATTACCGGGATGCGACACCAGCGCGTCGAGCCCCAGCGCATGACAGCGGCGCAATTCGATGCGAAAACTTTCAATCGATCGCGCGCGCAACGTCTGGTCTGGCGACGCGAGATTGATAAGATACGAATCGTGTGCGCAGCTCCACCGCACATGCGTCTCCCGCATCGCGGCGCGAAAGCGAGCGACTTCGTCGGGCGTGATGTCGCGCTCAACCCATCGATTGGCTTGCTTCGTGAAAATTTGCGCCGCAGTGGCACTGATTTCTTTCGCACGAGCTGCAGCTTCCCATGTACCGCCCGCAATGGACAAATGCGCGCCCAGTGGAGCGCGATCCCGGGTGTGATCGCCCGCGTCGACGATCACCAGCTCGCCGATTGCCACCACAGACTTCTTCGGCGCTGCTTTTTTTGCGGGAGCCGCCCCGGTTGTTGTCGCCGGATTCATCGCTGTGATCGCCGCGGTTTTCGCCGCGGTTTTCGCCGCGGTTTTCGCCGCTGACTTTGTAGCGGGCACTTTCGGCGCCGTCTTCGGCGCGGATTTCTTAGCGGGCATATTCGGAGATTGCAGAGAGGAGTGCAGCGACCGCGCTATACATTAATTCGCCGAGCAACTATTTGCGCTGGGCGCGCAACCACTCCAGTGGATCTACGGCGCGCCCTTTGGGTCGCACTTCAAAGTGGAGGTGGGGAGGAAGGTCTGGGTCTGTCGCGCCAACGGAACCCAATACGGCACCTTTGGCGACTTGCTGTCCCACGCGCACATCGATGCGCGCCAGCGACCCGTACACAGAGTAGTCGCCGCCACCGTGTTGCACGATCACTGTCGGTCCGTACGTACTAAACTTCTCTGCGAGTACGATTTCACCGGCGGCGATTGAGCGCACGGATGCACCAGCAGTCGCTCCGATGCCCATGCCATTCCACCGTGTGGTGGTGTTGTTCGGATTGATGACCTTACCGAAGCGATACAGCACGTCGCCATCGACCGGCCAATCGAGTTTGCCCAAGTCGGCGGTTTTGATCGACGATCCCACCGCAACTTTCGCGTTCGGCGCGAGTTCTGCCCGTTTGCGCGCGGACTCTGCGACCGCGATCGCGTTCGCGATGCGCGACTCATCGCGCGCTATCTGCGTCAGCCGGTCACGCGTTTGCGCCGCGCTGCGCTGTACGACTGTCAGGTTGCGCTGTCGCTGTGATTCGAGTTCGCGCAGGCGCTTTGCTTCGCGCTCCTTCTCGACTCGATTGCGCGTGACCTCGTCTCGCAGACGCACCAGCAACGTGCGTTGTGTGACGATGCTATTGCGCAGCTGCTCCACACGATGCACCAAGTTGCGGTCGTGCAACGTGAGGTCGTGCAAGTACTTGTATCGAGCCACCAGCGACGCAAACGACTGCGCCGATAAGAGTGCTTCGACATCGTACAGTTGGCCGCGTTTGTAGATCTTCACCATCCGGCGCTGTAAGGCCGATCGCTTGTTAACGATCTCTTCCTCTGCCTGCGCGAGCCCGGTGCTCGCGGCGTTGACTTCGCGCGTGATCGTGGTGAGCTGTCGATCGAGCGCGTCAACTAAGCGTGCGGTCGTTGCGCGCTGCGCTTCGAGGTTGTTCACCTCATCGGCCAATGACCGCGCGCTCTTTTGCAGCAGCAGCATCTTGGCCTCAAGGTCGGCTCGCTCGCGGCGCAGCTTATCGAGTTCGTCTTGCTCCTGCCGTAAACGCTGCTCTGGCGTGCTCGCTGCGGGCGGTTGCGTTGTCCCTCGCGCTGGCGGCTGCGTTGTCGCGCGCTGTGCAAGGATCTTCCGCGACGCAACGCACGGACTCAGTACTGTAGCGCTTACTACGGCGCACGCGAACAGCCTTACGCGCGCGACGTTAGTCATGCCAAACGCGGCGCAGATGTCGTCCCACCGATATCCAACTGCCGAGCAGCCCAATGCTGGCGCCCGCAAGCACGCCCCACAACATTTGCTGCGTCGTAA
>JANXUN010000247.1 GCA_025356185.1 Gemmatimonadaceae bacterium | reverse complement strand
GCAATTGCTGCGCCGCCCGATACGTTGTCGTGGCGCATGAATGCCGTCGGGCGATACAGACGGAGAGTAGATCGCCCTCGTCACGCGGCTCGCAACGCGCACGTTACCGCGCGTTGCTGCGTCATTCATGCGCCACGACAGCGTATCGGGCGGCGCCGCAACTGCGTTAAGCGGCGCGGTTTCCAACTGCATCGCGCCACTGCGATCACTCGCCCACACAAGCCTACGTCCATCGGGCGTAAATGTGGGCGAGCCAAACACCGCGCGCGCACCGGTAACGATCTGCTGCACCACACCAAGCGAATCCATCACCACGACCCGCTCTTCGCCATTCGGCAAAAATTCTACGGCAGCAATGCGCGTACCGTCGGCCGACCATTCCGGATCCGACCAGACGTTGGTGCTGCCAATCGGCGTCACCGACGCCGGTGACGCGTCGTGCCGATACACGCGTACCAACCTCGCGCTCCCGGCATTAAGCTGTATCGCAACAATTCCGCCGTCGGCGCGAACATCCGGCTGCAGCAGACGCGCGTTCTCAGTGAGCCGACGCTCATGTGCGCCGGTGCCTTCGTACAAATCGCTCCGCACCTCGTACGGATTGCGATAGTCTATTTGCGCAAACAGTGTGCGAATCACGCCGTCGCGCGATGGCAGCGGCGCATTCGCATCGAGCGCGTTGCGGCGCGCGATGCGTGTCGCCTTTGCAACGCCGGCGCCTTGCATGGTACGCACGTCAGCGACAAACAACCCTGCCACATCGCGCCCGTTGCTCGCGGGCCACAACAACGAGTCACGCGAGATCCATCGCGGCGATTGCGCGAACCATCCGGCGTTCGACACCACGCGCCACGGAATATCTCCACTCGTATCCATCGCGGCGGCCAACGCCTTTAACGAATCGCGCATGGTGTCAAACTGCGTCGAGAACGACACGCCGAACGCATTGTTCGCATTGTGGTTGAGCAACAGGGGAATAGGAAACCGTGCGATCGACTCCACCAAGCCCTTCACTGACGAATCGCCGCCAACGTGCGACGCGTGCTCGATCAGCAGCGATCCGTACGCATACGGCGTCTGCCCCAACGGAAATCGCGTCGTGGCTGCACTCCACCGGTTGAGCGCCGGAATTTCGCCATCACGCGCGGCGGTTCGCTGTACCGTGCGAAACTCCGTGCTCACAATGCGCCCACTGCCCGTGAGCAGCGATTCATAATGGACAGCTATCCCTTCTTTCATCCAACTGGGCGTGTATCCATTGGGGAAAAAGAGTGGATCACGACCGAACACCATGCGTCCAATGTTCCACCAGCCGCGCGCGCGATCCAAGTGAAAAATGTGCGTGAGCTCATGCGTAATGACCAATCGCAACCACTCGTCGTGAAAGCGCAACTCGGCGGCGCCAATCGGCGGTGTCGCGTACACCACCACGCGATTGGTGGGAAACGTTTGTGCAAATCCGTTGCTATAGTCGACGTTGTCGGCCAACAGCAGATCGATTTTTCCCGCGGGCGGCACAAGCTCGCGCGCGAGCTGCGCATACGCGGCCTCGGCTAGCTGCGCCGCACGCGCGCCCTGCACCGCTAACTCGGCGCGAAAGTGGACGCGCACATGCTGCGTGGTGATCGTGCGCACGTCGCCCGTGGGATCCACTTGCGCGACGGCGTGGCGAGCAGTCGCACACAACAACGTCAGTACGCCCGCGGCAATCGCGCCCGCGGCGCGTGTGAGCGTGCTCCGAAAAACATCCCGACTTGCACTGCACATCACGCGGGGACTCACGGTTTTGCTAGTTCGCGAAAGTACGCCTCGAGTCCCTCGACAATCGCCTCCGCATACAACCGCAAAAACGCCGGATTACGCATCGCTGATTCTTGTTCAGGCAACATCACAAACAATCCTTCCGTAAGTACTGCGGGATACCAACTCGGGCGCGCGACCGCCAAGTTCTGATAGTGTACGCCGAGGTCACGCAAACCGAACCGCGCCATCAACGCCGCTTGCACCGGTCGCGCGAGTGGTTCTGCACTTTGATGATAGAACAGAGTGCTGGTGCCGTTTGCGGTAAATGGATTGACACCGTCAGGCAACGCGTTCAAATGGATCGACACAAACGCGTGCGCATTCGCGCGTCGCGAAAACACGGCGCGCTCGGTCAAACCAACGGGTGCAAGCGTCTCGCGCGTGATCACAGGACTCGCGCCCCGCGCACGCAACATCTCGACAATCAATTTGCCCACCGGCAACACCGCGTCGCCTTCAAACAATCCGGTAGGACCGGTCGCGCCGGCGGGCGGGTGACCAGGATCAATCGCGATCGTTAGTCCCGCTAATGGATGGAGCGCATCAATTGCAGGTTTGCGTCGCACGCGCAGTACGAAGGCGCGGCGGCTCTCATCCCACAGCGACAGCCACCCGTACGCCATCTGGGATAACGACAGTGTCAGTCGCGCACGGTTGCTTCCCACCTGATCCCAACTGATGCGTCGGATCAGCGTGTCGTTTCCCAACATCGGCGAGATTTCAGGGTTCATCTGCACGCCGTACAACGTCAGCGTGATCGTGCGTCCATCGGGCTCGACCAAAAACGCCGGTCGTTCGCCGAGTGGAATCGAAACGTCCACCCATTCTCGCGCCGGCGACACACGCATGCCGCCGCTCACGCGTCGCGGCAGCGCACTCCCCTCGGGCAGCACAACGATGTCCTCGTTGGCCACCCACACGTCCAGCGCGTCGTCCAAGCGCACGCGCGTGCTCGTCGCCTGACGCCCCGTGATTTCGAGAATCGTGCCCGGCAGCAACAGCCACTTGTACGTCCCATCAGGAATCGTGCGCGCATTCACCACATGATCGGTGTCGCTACCAATCGTGCTCGTGCTGCGCAACACACCAAGCAATCGCTCGCCAATAGCGGGAACCTTCATGACGCCAATCGCGAGACGCGTTGTATCAGCGCCGCGCACCGCCACGACGTAGGCTTGAGTTGCGAGTTGCGCGGCTTGCACATCTGTCGCGAACTGCACGGCAAGATCATCTCCCGTTGGCACTACCTCAGCCACCACCGGATCACGCTGCGCGTTCGCCGCGCGCGTCGCCGTCAATCCCAATCGTTGCGACGCAACCATCGGCTTACGCACGCCGTCGGCAAACTCGACAAAGAGCTGCGCGTTTGCTGCCGCGCGAACACTCACACGAATCCACTCGTCAGCCATCGCGCGCGACGGCTCGTCTGCGCGCGTTCTCGCGCGTGCCCCGGGCACTAGCGAACCCGAATCCACCAACCACGCACCCGTCGACGCCAACGTGACGCGAAGGGGAAATCGCACGTGCACCGTCTTGCGCACGGTGTCCGCGCCGCGAGTGACCACGAGGTCATATCGCGGGGCGGTGGAGGGCGGATTCGCCAACCACCCCAAAAACGCGCCGTTGGGTGCGAGCGGCACATTGATGCCGTTAATCGACAGTTGCGCATCGCCCGAGCCGACGGCACCCAGCACAAAATTGGAATCCCGACTTGTGATGAGCTGGTTTTCGCTGGGGTACTCGACCCTCGGTACCAACGTCGCGCCCGAAATCCTCGGGACAGGCGGTAGCCCAGCTGGGGCCATTGCCGTTGGGCGCGTCTCGGAAACGACTGGGGACGGCAGCACCACTGGATCGATCCGCGGCGCCGCCGGACGAGGGATCTGGGACGGCCCCGGAGCCGGTGTCGCGGGTTGAGGCGCTGGCGTATGGCAGCCGAGAATAAACATGACGCACGTCACAAAAAGCCAAGGCGCGGCGGCATGGATAGTGCCATCTTGTCGGAATCGCATGGCAGCAAGCTGGCCTGCATCAACTTGCCAGTCCAGCGCAAGATTTGACCGGACTGTGAGGTGTGGTCCATCTTTCCGCGTGCGATTTCGTCCCTTTCTGATTTCGACCGCTCCTTCACCGCAAAACCTGCTGACGGCCCGAGCTGTAGGGACCCCACCTACCTCGCGCCGCCTCATGAATCGCCGCATGACTCCGTGACCGTAACTGCTCCCTCAGCATCAAACCCGTCGCCCGACGACGCTCGCGTTGTCGCGCGCGTTTTTGCATTGACCGATGTGGGGCTGTCTCGTGAGCACAACGAAGACACGTTTCTCGTCGCCGATTTAGATGTGGCCGAGGAAATCCGGTTCGGTGCCGACGCACGTCCGCTTCCCGTGCCGTCGCATGGATTGCTGTTTCTTGTCGCTGACGGCATGGGTGGCGCAGCCTCAGGCGAAATTGCGAGCAGCATGGCGAGTGACGCCGTGCTCGCAGTGCTTAAAGAGCAGTGGCTCAAGGCCGACACGAGTTCGCCCGCAGCGTTCGCGTCTTCACTGCGCGACGCAACGACCGTGGCGAATGGACGAATCTTTGCGTTTGCGCAGGAAAATCCCGAACATCGCGGCATGGGCACGACCGCGACCATCGCGGGTCTTGTCGGCGATACGCTGTACGTCGCGCAAGTAGGTGATAGTCGCGCGTATCTCGTACGAGATGGAGTCGCCAAGCAGCTCACGAAAGATCAGTCGCTCATGCAGCGCCTGGTCGAAGCAGGTGAACTGACGCAAGAGCAAGCCGACGCCAGCGATCGACGCAACATCATTTTGCAAGCGCTCGGCCCGGAGGCACAGATCACGATCGACCTCACGCATCAGCAGGTGCGCAAAGGCGATACGCTGATCATCTGCAGTGATGGACTCTCTGGCCTGGTGCGCCCGGACGAGATGGCGCGCTTCTCTTCGGAGACGGACGACGTACGAAAGTTGTGCGAGCGATTGGTGACGCGGGCGAATGAATTAGGCGGCCCCGACAACATCACGGTGATCGCAGCGCGCTTTGAAGGCGAGGCATTGGTTGCGTCGAAAGACGGCGACGAAGTGGGATATCGCACATTTCCACTCGCGGGCACGCTCAATCACGACACCAATGAAGTGGCATTGCCCAATACGCCGCTCAAAGCGCATCTTCGGAGCGATCCCACGCCACGATATGGTACCCCGCAACCCAACATCGCGGCGATCGAAGAAGTAGCGGCCCATCTGGTAGACACCGACCAGCAGCCCGTGGTTCTCGGCGCGCCCGAAGCTGTCGTCGTAGAGCGTCGACAACAGGTCGGACCGATTTACTACGTGCTTGCACTGATCGCGGTGCTCGCAGCAGCGTGGGTGTTATACAACTACGTGAGCAAGTCGCCGAAATAGCGCGACGGCGCGCCCTGTACAGGCGCGCTACTTTTTCGCGCGTAATAGTGCCCGCGCCGCAGCTTGTTGCATGACACGATCGCCGCTCCACGCAGCAACGGTTGGCACTTCAAACGGCAACTGCGCGGCGAAGCGCGGATCGCCCAAGCCGATTACAATACTGTCGCGTTGCAACGCGCGAGCTTGGTCGATTAACACGCGAACGTGCTCAATTGACGACGGCAGCAACGACGTGCGGACCTTGGTCGACAAATAGTCGGCGAAGAGTGCAATCACTAACGGTCCGCCGCTTGCGACAGTTGGTTGCGTTGCTGGACGCGCATCGTGCCCGCTGGCGCGCAGCGCATCAGTGAGTGCGCTCGTACCGGCACGCGTGATTGCAACAGCAACGTCGTCATCGACTATCGCGACTTCGGTGACCACGCCTAGTGGCGGAATGGGTCCGTTGCTCACCTTGAGCACGCGGTCAGCGAGCAGCGCGCCCCACGCCGTATCGGCACCGCTTGGGCGACGCCATTCGTTTGGTGGAGACGCCCACTGCGCCCATTTGAGCCGACGACGCATGGCTTGTTTGATGCGTTCGGGCTCGAGTGTGCCGTCTAACACGCCGCGTTCAAGTGCGTCGAGCGTGCTTTCCAATTCGCCGGGATCGAGTACGACATCGCAACCAGCGCGCAGCGCGAGCACCGCCGCATGCGCAATGTCGTGTCCATGTTGTGCGCCGAGTTTGGTGAGCGAATCCGACACAATTAAGTTGTCGAACTTGAGTTGTTGACGCAGGAGCCACTGCAGAATTTCACGCGACAGCGTTGCTGGTGCGCGACTCGAATCGAGCGATGAGTACGCGACGTGCGATGTCATCATGCTGGCGACACCGGCGGTAATCGCAGCGCGAAACGGATGCACGTCGTGTTCTTTGAGTTGATCGGCAGATAATTCGACAACCGGCATCGTGAGTGTCGAGTCTTCGATGGCACGCCCAGCGCCGGGGAAATGTTTGGCGCATGCAAGCACCCCTTCGGCCTGGCACGCCTCGATCCACGCCGTAATCAACGCACCGACTTTGCGATGTTCGCTGCCCAGTGAGCGCGTGCCGAGCGTGGGATTGGTGGCGAGGAGATCGAGGTCGCACACCGGCGCCAAGTTCCAATTCACACCCATCGTGCGCGCTTCACGTGCCGTCAGGCGCGCTGCGCGACGCAACGATTCGAGATCACCCATGGCGACAATCGCAGCCGCAGGAGGCAATCCTGTCGCGCCAGCAAACTGCTGTCCCGCTCCGCGCTCGAGTTCTGCGGCAATCAAAAGCGGATGTTTGGACTTGAGCTGGAGTTCTTTCGCGAGCGAGCGCACTGCGTCTTGCTCGCCGCCAATGAATTGGAAACCGCCGACACCCAACTCTAACGCGGCGTCGATGCGAGGCCGTTCGTCGGCAAAGCCGCGCCCTGTGGTCCACCGAATGACGGGGATCAACAGTTGTGCTAATTCGCGTCGCGTGCTCATGAATGTCTAGTGATGTATGTCATGCCGCGGGTGTCAGCGCGCCGAGGATGCGTGCAGCGCGCGCGCCCGTTGCAGACGGCAGGTTGCCGCTGCGGCCGCTGAGATGAAGATAGGCGAGGAGCGCGAAGGCGACGGCTTCTTTTGCCTCGCCGTCAAAGAACACGCTGTCGAACGACTCGACCAAGGTGTGCTTGAGCGGGAAGCCTTCAGGCATCGCGCGGAACGCCGTGCGGATCGCCTGAACCAGCGCCGGATTCTTTGCGCCCCCGCCTGAAAGGAGCACGTCGCGAATGGGCTCGTGGACAAATCGAGCGTACTGATCGGCGATGGTGTACGCAGTGAATGCCGTGGCAGTCGCGACGACGTCTGCGTCTTGTGCGCCCGCGACACGGCAACGCGCGATAAACGCCTCGATGTAGTCGCTTGTGAAGAGCTCGCGTCCGGTGCTTTTGGGCGGTACGCCGCCGAAAAACGGCGCGCGCAGGAGTTCATCGATGACGGCGGGAAGCGCGACACCACGTTGTGCGATTTCGCCATCGCGATCGAATGCGCGTGCCGGAAATAATCGCCGCACGACGCCATCGATGATGACCACGCCGGGGCCCGTGTCAAAGGCACGAACGGTTTCCGCCGCTTGGATCGTTCCCACATGGCGCGGCGGAACGATGGTCACGTTGCCGATGCCGCCGATGTTTTGTAGTGCGCGCCAGTGCGTGTCGTGTGCAAAGAGTCTGGTGTCCGCCATCGGCACGAGTGGTGCGCCTTGTCCACCAACGGCAACGTCGCGCGCACGGAAATCGGCGATGACTGCACATCCGGTGTGTTCGGCGATGCGTGCGGCGTCGCCAATCTGCCACGTGCTGTGTCCGGGTTCGTGCCAGATCGTTTGTCCATGCGATGCAATTGCGGCGATGTCGTTCGCGGTCATGTGCGCCGCCTGCATCGCGTCACGCGCCGCCGCGCCAAGCCAGTCACCAAGATCGGCGTGTAAGCGGCAATACTCGCGCGCAGTGGCATCATGCATCGCGGCTTCCAAACGTGCGCGTTCGTTGGCCGCATACGGGCGTTGCGTGAACGCGATCAACTCTGCGTGAATCGCCGTGCCGTTTGCTTCGCGAAAGCGCACGACCGCAGCCGAAATTCCATCCAGCGACGTGCCCGACATCAGCCCAACGATCACGGCGGAGCGATCACCACTCGCAC
>JANXUN010000213.1 GCA_025356185.1 Gemmatimonadaceae bacterium | reverse complement strand
ACGTCGACGTGCAAAGGCTGCGGCAGACACGTCGACCGCGGCAACAGGTGGCGCGCCGGTGGCCGCGTTGGCGCGCATTTCGCTCGGAACACCGCTCGCGGCGCCGAGTGTGATCGCCGGCTGGTGGTCTGTAACAAAGTTTCACGCGCTCTCGTTACTGCGTTCCGTACCATTCCTCGCAATCGCGACCATTGGATTAATCAACGTTTTCATGAATGCGTGGTTTGCCGACCAGAATGGACAGACGCGAACCTGGCCAATGAGCTGGCTCATGGCACAAGCGGCAGTGAACGGCGCGGGGCTATTCATGATCGTGCTGCTCACCTTCTACGTCGGTGAACTCGTCTGGCGTGAGCGTCAGGTGAAGCTGGATCAAGTGCTGGATGCATCGCCGGTACGGACCGCGAGCATTCTCATTGGTAAGTTCACCGCAATGATGCTGTTGCTCGCCGCGTTCGCGACCACAGGCATGGTCGCCGGTATGCTCGTGCAAGTGATCAAGGGATATCCCGTCATCAACCTGACGCCGTATCTGCTTCACGTGTACGCGGTTGATTATCCCGAGTGGTTCTCGATGGTGGCGATGGCCTTTCTCGTGCAATCGCTGGTGCCGCGAAAGCCGATTGGTCATGTCATCATGATCCTCATTTATTTCAGCACGATCGTCCTCGACAATTTTGGTTGGGGGTACAAGCTGTTGGATATCGGCGCGGCCCCGGACTATCAGTGGTCGGATCTGAACGGTGCGGGTCCCTATCCGACTGGGTTTCTCCCAGTGCACGGATATTGGTTAAGCATGTCCGTTCTGCTCCTTGGCGCGACATACCTCGTGTGGCGTCGAGGCACGGAGCACGTGCGCGGTCAGTGGCGCTCACGCTTTACGGCGGGAGTCCGCGGGGTGATGGCGGGTGGCGCGATCGGAGCAAGCGCGTTTGGAGGTATGTATTACTACAACGCGAGTGTGCTCAACAGATTCGAGTCGCGCACGGAAGGCGAGAAGCGCGCGGTGGCGTACGAGCAGACGTGGCGCCGTTTTGAAACGCTGACGCTGCCCAAAGTGGTCGCCGTTTCGCTTGAGGTTGATTTGGAACCGGAACAGCTCCGTGCTCGCACGGCCGGAACCATCACGCTCGTCAACAAGAGTGGGCGCCCGCTCGACACGCTTTACATCGATATGCCAGCGCGCGGCAAGACAATGCACGTAGCACTTGACAGCTTGTCGTTCGGTCGCGCCACACGTGAACTCGCGAAAGATTCGATGTACGGAATTCACGTGGTCCGACTCGATTCGGCACTCGCGTCGGGCGACACGCTGCGCGTGCGGTTTGTGCAGCGCTGGGAGTCACGCGGTTTTTCGAACAGCGGATTCGACACTTTCATCGCGAACAACGGCAGCTTTCTCAATCGCGGCGAGTTCCCATCGCTCGGTTATCAGGCAGACGATGAACTCACGAGCGACGAACTGCGACGAAAGTACAAACTGCCAGAGGCGCGGAAGGGTCACGTGCGAACCGACAGTGAGTATGTCAATCGACAGGAGTTCTCGCAACACAGTGACTTTATCGCGTTCGACGCGACCATAAGCACGGCGCCAGATCAGATTGCGCTGGCGCCTGGCTACAAAGAGCGCGAGTGGACCGCCAACGGTCGACGGTATTTTCACTACGTGATGAACGCGCCGATTCCCGACTTCTACTCGGTGTTATCGGCGCGGTGGGTAGTGACACGCGATGTCTGGAACGCCATTCCCATCGAGATCTATCATCATCCGGATCACACGTTCAACGTGAAGCGGATGATCGCCTCGGCGAAGGCATCGCTGGAGCTATTCTCGCGTGACTTTGGCGCGTACCAACATCGCCAACTTCGCATTCTGGAATTTCCGCGCTACGCGGGTTTCGCGCAGTCGTTCCCGAATACCGTCCCGTACTCTGAGGCCATCGGTTTTGTCGCACGTGTCGACAGCACCGACGTTGAGGATACCGATCTACCGTACTTCGTAACGGCGCACGAAATCGCACATCAGTGGTTTCCATATCAGCGCATGAGTGGCGATGTGGAAGGCAAAGACATGCTGTCGGAGTCGTTTGCCGAATACACCGCGCTGGTGGTGAGCGAACACCTACACGGTCGGCCATTTACACAGAAGTTTTTGCGTGCAGAGCTCGACCGCTATTTGCGTGGACGCGCCGGGGAGCGAAAGGCCGAGCATCCACTCGCGCGCACCTACGGGCAATCGTATATCCACTATCAAAAAGGATCGCTCGCGCTATTCGCGCTGCGCGATCTGCTCGGCGAAAAAGTCCTGCATGGAGCCATCAAATCGTATCAGGATGAACGACGATTCCTCGGCCCCCCGTACGGTACGACACTGGACTTCATGCGACAGCTGCGCGCCGTCACACCTGATTCGCTGCAGTATGCGCTTGAGGACTATCTGGAGACGATTACGCTATGGGATGTGAAAACCGATAGCGTGACGAGCACAAAGCAACCCGATGGGCAATACAAAGTCGTCATCACCGCGACGGCACGAAAGCTTCGCGCCGATTCACTGGGCGCAGAAACGGAAGTACCGATGAACGATCTGGTGGATGTCGGCGTGTTCGCCGAAGCCAAACGCGGTGCACGTATCGGAGAGCCGCTCTCCATTCGCAAAGTACGCGTACAGGCGGGCACGTCACGTTACGAATTCTTGGTGCGCATCAAACCCGCGCGGGCTGGTATCGACCCCTACAACCTGCTCATCGATCGTAATCCTAGCGACAACACCCGGAAGTTGGATTCCAACTAGCGAATCGCAATAGCGGCGCCGTTGCTACAAAAAAGTCGGCGGGCGCG
>JANXUN010000016.1 GCA_025356185.1 Gemmatimonadaceae bacterium | reverse complement strand
AGTTCGTGCAAGCCCTGCAGGAGGCCGAGGTTAAACGTCGCCGAACGGATGCCGCCGCCGGAGAGCGCAATACCAAACAGGTGTCGTGGCGGTCGATTGATCCAGCGCGTGCCCGAGATGCTCGTGTCGGACGGAAGGTCGAGCTCTGCAAGGACCAGTTTGCAAAAATCTGCCTCGCCATGTGCGCCAACGGGCACGCTATCCGCTGGCGGAGCTGTGGTCGTTGTCGCAGGCATCACTTACCCTACCGAGGTCATAGTTACGATCGATCGAAAGATCGATCGAAGAAGAACGATTGCATCAGCAGTGTAGATGATGCGTGCCGATCGTCCCCTGTCAATTACCATCGTGACAATACCGAGGTGTAGCACTGGCGCAAGTAATTATCAGCGACACACTTTTCGTCGGACTTCCCCTCTCAACGAAACGATGACACCCACTGATTCGCGCGTAACGATTCACATGGCGGCGAGCCTGGACGGCTTTGTCGCGCGCAAAGACGGGCGCGTCGACTGGATGGGGACGTCGGATGTATTCGAAGACGGCGCGACGATGGACCCCGAATACGTCGCGACGTTTCTTCAGTCCATCGACTGCTATGTGATGGGTTCGCGCACGTATGAGCTTGCGCTGCGATTTGAAGAGCAGGGTTTTGGCTGGGCGTACGGCGAAACGCGAACGTTCGTGCTGACTACGCGCCACCTACCGCGATCGCGCGATTCTATTGAGTTCTACGCGGGCGACCTAGCGCATTTTGTAAACGAGCGACTGCGACCCAACTACCGCAACATTTGGTTTGCCGGTGGCAGCGTGCTCAGCGCCGAGTGTCTGCGGTTGGGGCTTGCCGACGAGCTGCGCTATTCGATTTTGCCGATCTTGATCGGTGACGGAATGCCCTTTTTTAACGCGCTCGGCAAAGACGTGCCGCTGCATCTGGCAGAGGTCACAGCGTACAAGAACGGCATGGTTGAGCTGCGGTACGACCTGAAACGCTAAGACTTTCGGCTCGCGCCCGTTGCGATCAACGCGATTCCCGCGACGATCGCGGCTCCAGCCATCCACGGCGCTACCGAGTGCTCTTCGTTCGCCGAGACTTTCAGGTCTCCGACCTTGAGCACTTCTTTACGCGTCGAGAACGTGCCGCCTTGTATCAGCAAAAATCCGCCAACAGCGATCAGGACAATGCCGATAATTTGCATGGGTCGCATGGTACTCTCCGAAGTTGTGAAGGGACTAAAAGCACAGTAGACGAGCGCACGCGTGAGTACCATCGCTCGTAAGGGTGAGACATGTCAATCGAGGGATGCACAGCCGGTTGGAATGCAACTAGGCACCCGTCGCGGAGCAGGCGGGCACGACCGTCATCTTTGGCGTGTCGATCGCAACGCGCCCGGCTTTCACAAGTATTGCGTTGAACACCGGTAGGTCGTGCGTCAGCACACGCTGCCACGCGTCATGCGCAATGACGAGTTGCTTGCACGTGGCCGAGAAGGCCGCGTACATGCCGGCGTTGGGAGCGAAGTCGCCGTTGTCTTGCGCAGTGAGTTGCGAAGCGAGGGCGTCGTTCACTCCGCCAAACGTCGGGCGCGCCGGAACGGCGGCGCCCGGCGGCCCGCCACGACCTCCCCGACTGCCGGTCCCGCCCACCGCACTGTCGATCGCCGCACGCAGCGTTGCAATCGCCGCGGCCATGTCGCTGGGCAGCTGTGCGCTCGCAAGCGATGCAACTGTTGCGCGCATCGATTCGACTTGCGTGTGGTCGCTCCATGACGCGTGAATTGCCGCGCTTATGCGCGACGTGAGTGCGTGTTGCGATGACAGCGCGGCGAGCGACGCCGTGCTTCGCGGATCGTTGCGCACGGTCACCGACGTCGACACCGTCCTGCCGTTCGCTGTCAACCGAATGGTGTACACACCTGGCAGCACCAATGCGCCTTCGGGCGACGCGGGTGTCAGGGCAGGGTTGGCGTTAATCTCAAAGGAATGGGTGAACACGTGTGGTGCATCTGCACGCAGATCCCAATTGACGCGATGCGCTCCGACGCTTGTTGGCAGTCCTTGTGGTA
This sequence comes from Gemmatimonadaceae bacterium, assembly GCA_025356185.1. Classification (GTDB taxonomy): domain Bacteria; phylum Gemmatimonadota; class Gemmatimonadetes; order Gemmatimonadales; family Gemmatimonadaceae; genus Gemmatimonas. The sequence continues at coordinate 12,400 of JANXUN010000016.1, read as the reverse complement.
CGACGACCCAAAAGTTTGGGTGCGGCGGTTTCGCCGCTTCAGGAACTGGCGCGATGGCATCGCTCGCGTAGTGCCGCACCACAGCGCCTTTGGAATCGAGCACGTCGAGCGTAATCGCTCCCGGCGACGCGGTGCCGAGCCAGTAGTCGATGATCACGCCATCGAGTGGATTGAGCGCGTGCGGAATTTCTGGTGGAAAGGGCGTATCCGCGTTCACGTTTCGCCGAACGCGTGTGGCGGTGCCGGATGCAAACAAATGTAGCGGTTCGCCGGAATTCGCCGGCGCGAGTTGCCGCAGCATCGAGATGTCATCCAGCATCCACGCACCGCGCCCATGCGTCGCGATCACCAGATCATTGCCTTTGATCAGCATGTCGCGCACCGGTGTGTTGGGCAAGTTGTTGGACAACGATTGCCATGCATCACCATCGTTGAACGACACGTACACGCCGCTTTCGGATCCGGCAAACAGCAGTCCTGCTTGCTTTGGGTCCGCGCGCACGACGCGCATGAAACTTCCGCTTGGCTCATTCGTGGGAAGGCCGGCGACAATCTTGGTCCACGTGTTTCCGAAATCACGCGTGCGATAGAGATACGGCGTATGATCGCCGCTGCGCAGATACTCGACGGCGACGTACGCGGTGCCCGCAACGCGCGGTGACGGATCGATTGCGCTGATATTTGCGCGACGGGGATTGGGCAGTTCCTTGATGCTCACATCGCGCCACGATTTGCCGCCGTCGCGCGTGACATGAATCAGTCCGTTATTGGTGCCGACCCAAACCGTACCGGTGCCGACTGGCGAGGCGCCCATTGATTCAATCGCGCCGCGACCGCCGAGCGTGTTGCTCGCGGCAGTTGAGTCCATTCCCGGGGGGACGCCGAGGTCGGGACTAATGCGCTTCCAATGCGCGCCACCGTCGAGCGTTGTCACCACGTAATTGAATGCGGCGAGCAGTTGATGCGGATTCCAGGGAGCAAACAGCAGCGGTTGCGAGGATGTTGTCGTCGCTTTCGCAGCGGGATCGATAGTGGGACTCACGTTGATCCATTGCTCGCTTGGATACGAAATTCGAATGATGCCGCTTCCACTTGCGAACACGGTGTTTGGGTCGAGCGGATCGGGAACAATCGTCCCCCATTCCCATCCGTTGACCGAGTTCCAGTCGAACATCGTAATCGCGCCGTAGTTGCCACGCACGCGTGTGCGAATGGCGCCTGCATCTTGTTGCGTCGCGTAAATCCACGACGGAAACGAATTGTCGGCGGAGAGGTGATAGAGCTGCTCGGTGGACTGGTTATACCACGAGCTCCACGTTGCGCCCCCGTCCAGAGAAATTGTGGCGCCTTGATCGTAACCAAGGAACAGGCGATCGGCGTTGAGCGGATCGAGCCACATCTGTTGCGGATCGTCGCCACCGGGCGCGCCTTTCATTCCGGTGAACGTTTTTCCACCGTCGATCGATTTGTACGTTGACGTATTGAGCGTATAGACGATGTCTGGGTTTTTCGTGTTGACATACACGCCGGCACTATAACCGCCTTGGCCGTTGTGAATGCGATCGTCGTCTGCCGCCATCTGCGACCACGTTGTGCCACCATCGTCACTGCGGAACAGCGCACTGTTGTTGATAACAAACACACGCTGCGCGTTGGTGCCGATGGCGACGGCGATCGACGTACGACCGTCCATGCGGGGCAGCGTCGTCATCTCCTTCCACGTCACGCCATTGTCGGTCGATTTGTACAGCGCAGTTCCGGTGCGTCCGGTGTCACCACGCGCGCTGACGCTCAGACTCCACGTGCGATAGCCGCGTGGCGCCTGGCTGGGTGGCGCGTAGTGTCGGCCCGAGGTTGCGAAGATCACGTCGGGCACGTCGTAGGCGCGCGCGAGCTTCATGATGCCAATTTGATTGTCAATGTAGAGCGTCTTGGTCCAGGTGCGTCCCCCGTCAGTGCTGCGGAAAACACCGCGCTGATCACTCAGTGCTACGTGATCACCCTCGGCGCCGACCATCACCACGTCGGGTGACCGCGGGTCGACGAGCATTGTTTGAATGTGACGGGTGCCCTGCAAACCGATCGATTTCCATGTGGCGCCCGCATCGGTGGATTTATAAACGCCGTTCCCCTGGTCGAGCGTGCCGCCAGTGATCATGTCACCGGTGCCCACGTAGACGATGTTAGGATCGGACGGCGCTACCTCGACCGCACCGACTGATGACACCTCGCGAATCGCATCGAACACGGGCACCCACGTTACGCCCGCGTTTGTCGTCTTCCACAGGCCGCCGCCAGGATATCCCGCGTAGTACACGCCCGGTTGTCCGATCGCGCCCGCTACCGCACCGACGCGACCGGCGCGAAACGGGCCGAGGTTGCGCCACATGAGGGCCGAAGTCAGTCGTGCATCGACTGGGCCGACGCGCTGCGCGGCGACGGCGCGAACGTGTGTCACGCACGCGACGGCCACGATAAGCGTGGAGATGCGCATGAGGCTGCGCTCGCCGACATATGTTTGATGCATGAGTCGCGTTGTTTAGAGTGTGGCGGCGAGCGATGGTATCGATCGGCGAATGCATCCGTACACGAGCCGCATTCCTCGAAACTACAGTCGGGTCATGGGAGTGACAAACATGTTCACCCACCTCATTCGGATCAGGTTACTGACTCGCACCGTTCTGTTGACGACGGCCGTCGTTGTTGCCATCGCCAACTGTTCATCAAGCGCAACCCCACCAGCGTTTAACGGACAACTCGCGCTTGGCACGTGGGGCGGCGACAACGCCGGGGTTATCGCCACCGATTCCGTCACGCACATCCACGTTGGCTGCACGTTTGGCGATCTGCCAGCGCACGTGGTGCTCGATGCCGATGGACGGTTTACTCTCGATGGCACATTTGTCTTGCGCGCCTATCCGGTACTCATTGGTCCAACACTACCAGCGCAATTCAGCGGCCGTGTGCAAGGGAACACGCTCACGATGGCCATCGCGGTCAATGATACCGTGGCCAAGAAGTTGGTGGCGCTCGGTCCAATTACCGTGACGCTTGGGCGCACGCCAGAGATGGGACCGTGTCCGATCTGCCTCGTTCCGAAGGGAATGAAGGAATAGGCTACTCGCGTACAACGCAATTCCACCGGCTACTTACCCGCGAGCTCCATGATTTTTAGTCGCATGCGGTCGAGCTCGCGCGGCGCGTAGTACCGACCATCGGCGACTACAGCGACAACGCCACGCGTGTTGCTGATATCCGCAAGCGGGTTACGCGCGAGGACCACGAGATCGGCCGTCTTGCCGACAGCGATCGTTCCCCAATCTGCCGTCTTGCCAAAGAACATCGCGGGATTGATCGTCGCGGTTTGCAATGATTGCAGTGGCGTCAGTCCGGCGCGCACAAACAGTTGTAGCTCGCGATGGAGACTTGCACCAGGAACGAGATCGTATCCAGCGGGCGCATCGGTGCCGGCCAGAAATGGAATTTTCAAATCGTACATGCGCTTGATGAGCGCGAGTCGGCGATCAGCGCGGACAACTCCCGCGTGTGCAGCTGAATCAGTTGCCGACGCTTGCGTGACGGCCTGACGTCGCCAGCCATCGACATTCGATTTGAGCCAAAACGGAAGTCCCGGATCGGTGAGCACGTCCGTCGGCGTGCCAACGCTGTTAATCACCGTGGGGCACTGCCACACTTTGTTGCGCGCGAGTTCCGCGAGCAGCGCGTCCGCAGTGTCGCGCACGCCGAGCAAGTGTTCAAAGCTGCGCTGATGCGCGTTCATGGCTTCGAGCGCAGTGATCGCGTTGGGGACGTGCCCTTCGAATGGAATCCCAATGCGTTGCGCTTCGTCGGCAATGGCGAAGTACGCATCGCGCGGAATGAGCGATTGCGTTTTGATCATGTCCACGCCGCGTTCTTTCAACATGCGCACGGCGGCGCGCGCTTCGTCGGGCGTGGATACTTTGATTGCCGCTTGATAGCGCGTGGTGGGTCCGTCCAGCATGGGACCGGATACCATCATGCGTGGGCCAATGAGTTGATGCTTTGAGATGCTGTCGCGCGCGCTGAGTGTGGCGTCGAGGTTGCTGCCGAGGTCGCGAACCGCGGTGATGCCGTTGACAATGAACAGCGGGAACATCACCTCACTGGTGCTATGAAACCGCGCGCTGTCGTTGGTGAAGTAGGCGTGGACGTGCATGTCCCAAAGGCCGGGGATGACGAACATGCCAGTGCCGTCGAGCGTCGCGGACGCTTTTGACGCTGCCGTGGAGTTGTCGATGCGCGTGATGCGGTTCGCTTCGACGGTGATGGTTTTGTGGTCTTGGAGTCGCCCGTTGGTCACGTCGACGATGGTGACGTTGTCGAGGGTGAGCGTCTGCGCGACAAGGGGCGAAGCGGAGGCGAGGAGGGCGGTGACCAATCCGATCAATCGCGTGTGCGTCATGGGCTCGTAGGTTCCAGCGCGAAGGGTTCGTAAAGTCGGCTCGACAATGATGCAACGAGTGTCACGGTTGTGCATTGCTTTCACCACGGTAATTTCGATCAGCCGACATTGATGCTTGCTTTTCTGAATCTACGTCGCCGTCTCGCACGATTTCGGAGGTCGCTTGTATGCATCGCACCCCACCGCGCTCGCTGCGCTTGCTGTTCGTCTTCGCGCTGAGCGCGTGCTCGGCACCTACCGTGTCGCAGCAGCTGACTCGCGAGAATCCGCTCACGTCGGATGCCACCCGGCTTCCCACCGGCGTCCACCTCGATCCGGCGGGGATATCGATGCCCGTCGGGCCGATGCCGCTCACCATAGCGGTTGCGCCGGGCGGCAATCGTGTCGCGCTCCTACTCAACGGTTGGTCTCGCACCGGTGTGCAAATCGTTGATTGGAAAAACCATCGCACGACGCAAACCATTGAACTTCCAGCCGCGTTTCTTGGCCTTGCCTTCTCGCCCGATGGCAAATGGCTGTGCGCGTCGGGCGGCAACACCGACCTTGTCTATCGCTTTCGTTGGAGCGGTGACTCGGCGGTTCTCGTCGACAGCATTGTGCTTGCTGAACGCGTGCCGCGCCGCAATGGCGTGCGATATCCGGCGCAGCTCGCGTTCTCGCCCAATGGCGCGCGACTGTACGTCACGGAAAACCTCGCTGATTCGGTCGCTGTGATCGACATGGGAAGTGCGACAATTACGCAGCGACTGGCTGCCGGTTTGTATCCGTACGGCATTGTCGTACGCAACGATGGCGTCGTCTATGCATCGGCGTGGGGCGGCAACAGCGTGGCTGTCTTCAAGCCCGCGGGAGACTCCCTCGTTGCCGACGGTTGGATTGTTGCGGGTCGTCATCCGTCGGCATTGCTGCTAAACAGATCGGGAACGCGACTCTTTGCGGCTTCATCGACGACTGACCAGATTGCCGTGATTGATACGCGCACGCGGCAGACGATTACCGTGTTGCACGATCCGCCACCAGCTGGTCCAGATGAAGGGAGCACACCAAACGCGTTGGTGCTGTCGCGCGACGAACAACGACTGTTCGTTGCTGAGGCAGATGCCAATGCGGTTGCGGTGTTTGATTTGGGGCTAGCAGCGAGTGACGGCGCGTCAAGCGATCGCACCGCAGCTGGGAAAGATCAGCTGCTCGGCCGCGTTCCGACAGGCTGGTATCCTGCGGCGCTTGCGATGGTGGACTCCACGCTGGTCGTGGCAAACGGAAAAGGTAAAGGTACGCACGCGAACATTGATGGACCTGGCCCGCGCGTATCGCTTATCAATCAAGCGAGCGGAAAGAATGGCACCCTTGGCCAATTGACCGGTACGCTCACATTTATCGACGCCGCCACGCTCACCGCATCAACGCTGATGGCGATGACGACTCGAGTGGTGCGCGCAAACGGTTGGGCCGATGCAGCGCGAGCAAATCGCTTTCCGCCGTTCGAGCATGTGATATACGTGATTCGCGAGAACCGCACGTACGACCAAGTATTGGGCGATGTGCAAGTCGCCGATGGCGATACATCGCTGGTGTACTTTGGACGTGACGTCACGCCGAACGCGCACGCACTCGCTGAACGATACGGTGTGTTCGATCGATTTTTTGTGAACGCTGAAGTGAGTGCGGACGGCCACAATTGGACGACAGCAGCGTACGCGACGGACTATGTCGAAAAGACGGTGCAACCCAACTATTCGTCGCGTGGACGAACGTACGACTACGAGGGCACCAATCGCGGCGCCATTCCGGATGACGACGTGAATGCCCCTGCGAGCGGGTATTTGTGGGATCTCGCCGTGCAACGCGGCGTTTCGTTGCGAAACTACGGTGAGTTTGTGGTGCCGGATCCGGCTTCAAAAGGTCGTACGCCATGGTACATCGCGACCAAGAAGTCGTTAGCGCCGAGCACGAATACCACTTTCCCGAATTTCAATCTCGACATTCCCGATCAGCATCGTGCAGACGTTTGGATTGCGGAACTTGCGACATACGTGCAGAGCGGAAAAATGCCGTCGCTTGAGATCGTTCGACTGCCCAACGATCACACCTCCGGTGGGTCGGCGGGAAAGCCGACGCCGCGCGCTGCGGCTGCCGACAACGATCTTGCACTCGGACGCATGATCGCCGCACTGTCGCGCACTGCGTTTTGGAAATCGACGGTCGTGTTTGTGCTGGAAGATGATGCGCAAAACGGTCCCGATCATGTTGACTCGCATCGCTCGCCGCTACTCGTCCTGTCACCGTACAATCGTCCGGGCGCGTATCACCGATTCACCAACACCACCGACGTCCTTCGCACCATCGAAGGGATGCTCGATTTGGGATCGATGTCGCACTTTGACTACTTTGGTCGGCCGCTGACTAACGTGTGGGCGTCGGACGCTGATACGCGGCCGTACGACGTGCTCACCCCGCGCGTCTCGCTCGATGAAAAGAATTCTCGCGCGTCGCGCGGCGCGCTTGAATCGATGCGACTCAGTCTCGACAACGAAGATGAATCCGACGATGATGATTTTAGTCGCATTCTCTGGCACGTCGTGAAAGGGTACGATCGTGCCTATCCAGGTCCGACACGGATGTCTCTTTTGGAGGCGCGGCGCGGACGGTGAGCGCCGCTACCGTCGCTACTGCAGTATCGTCTTTTTCTTTGGCGCTGCGATGACGCCTGGAATGTTGTTGGCCTGCAAGAGCGCGTTGAACGCGGCCACATCGATCGTTTCCACCTGATCGACTTCGGCGCGCAAGGCGCTCCAGATCTTTTCAAGTGCCAGTAAACGATCTTTCACCGGTTGCGTGAGGCCGCTGTTGCCTTCGACTTGGCCAAGCAAGAATCCGTATTGTCCGTTGATGCCGTTGGCGTAGTTGATGATGTCTTGTCCGTTGCTGGCCTTCGTTGTCAGTCGCGGATCCAACTTGTCCAACTTGCCGGTAAGCGCTTTGCCGGCCTTGAGCACCGTGTCGATCTCTTTGGCGCGCGTCACGAAGCCTGCCACCTGCGACTTCACGTCGCGCAGTCGCAGCACCGCGTCGTGAATCTCCGTAATGCGATTGTTCAACAGTTGCGCGAGTGAGTCACGCTCAGCCACCACGCTTGTGGGTTCGTTAATACGGGGGTCTTGGCGCACGTCCAGCGACTGCGTCAACACGGTAGTGCCGTGCGTCAGTCGCACCGTGTAGCGCCCTGCGGTCACGCGGGCACCGCCATCGTTTGGTGCACCGAATAGCAACACGGTTCCAAGTCGCGTTGGCGCCGCGCGACGCAGGTTCCAGTTGAGACTGTTGAGTCCTGCCTTCACCGTGAGCTTATTAATGCTGTCACCCTTGCTCACGTACGACCGCACGACGGCGTTCTTCGCATCGAGAAACTCTAACGTGGTCGTCGTGGTGGAATCGAGAGTCGCAATGCGGAAGTACAGCATCGCGCCGTACGGCGGATTGCGACCCGCATTGCGCGGCGGCCCGGAGCCGCCACCGGCCAACGTCGCGGCGCGCGGCGCATACAGATGCACCGCCGTTGCAGCGACGGAATCGGTGCGTTGACGCAGCACCGATAGATCATCGAGAATCCAAAACGCGCGTCCTTCGGTGGACGCAATCAGGTCGTCGTGCTTCACAGCGAGATCGGTGACTGGCGTGACGGGAAAGCCCGGAAACGGTTGCCACAGCGCGCCGCGGTCGTACGAGACGTACACGCCGGTTTCTGTGCCCGCATAGAGTAGGCCGCGGCGGGCGGGGTCTTCGCGCACGACGCGCACGGGTTCACCGTCGCGCAGGCCGTTTATGACTTCCTTCCACGTGGCGCCGTAATCATTCGACGCGTAGATGTGCGGCGCGTACTCGCCCAAGCGGTCTTTGCGAAATGAAACGAACAGCGTGCCCGCATCGTGCGGAGACACCGCGATCTCGTTCACCAAGCCATCGCCCCACGACGCGGGGGTGATGTTGTTCCACGTTGCACCACCATCGCGCGTCCGTTGAATGACGCCATCGTCGGTGCCAACGTACAAGGTCTTTGCGTCGTGTGGTGATTCTTCAATCACCACGATCGCTGCGTACACTTCGCCGCCGGCGCCCTCGTTGGTGATCGGTCCACCACCCCACCCTTGTCGCGTTTTGTCGTTCTTTGTGAGATCGGGCGAGATCGGCGTCCAGTGCTGACCACGATCGCTCGTCTTGAAGAGCACGTTGCCACCGTGATACACCACTTTGTCGTCGTGCTGCGACACTTCGATCGGTGCGGTCCAGTTGTAACGATACCGCGTTTTGTCGGTCGGCTCGGTCAAATTCATCTCGGGCCACGGCATAATCGCACGACTCAAATCGGTACCGGTGTCGAGCTCGTCGATGAGTCCCTGATAACAGCCACCGTAGACGTAGCGCGGATTTTTTGCGCTCACGCCCATGTTGGCACTCTCGCAGCCAGGGCCCGGTGTCCAGTCGCGCACGTCGATACTTCCACCTTCTGTACGCGACTTGATGATCACTGAACTGTTGTCCTGCTGACCACCGTACAACTTGTACGGAAACGCATCATCGACGGCGACGTGATAGAACTGCGCGGTTGGCTGATTGTCTTGTGTGCTCCAGCTCTTGCCGCCGTCGAGCGAAATCGTCGCGCCACCGTCGTTGGCATTGATGAGATAGCGCGAGTCGGTGGGATTGATCCACAGCTGATGATTGTCCCCGTGCTGCGCCTGGACTGTTTGAAACGTGCGACCGCCATCAATGCTGCGCATGACGGGCGCGTTCATCACCCACACCACGTCCGCGTTCTTCGGATCTGCGGTGATATTCATGTAGTACCACGAGCGCGTCTGAATGAGGCGATCACCGGTCATCAGGCGCCACGATTTTCCTGCATCATCACTTCGATAGAGTCCGCCATTCTCGGCTTCGATAATTGCGTACACGCGATCAGGATTCGCCGGCGAAACAGCGACGCCGATCTTGCCCATCAATTTGGGAAGTCCTTCAGTTAAGCGCGTCCACGACTCGCCGCCATCGAGCGACTTCCAGATGCCGCTTCCCGCGCCGCCGCTGCGCACCATCCACGGCAGTCGTTGATGATCCCACATCGCCGCGTACAGAATGCGCGGATTGGTAGGATCCATCGAGAGGTCTGACGCGCCGCTCGTGCTGTTCTCTCCTTTCAGGAGTTGCATCCACGACCTGCCGCCGTCCGTCGTGCGATAGATGCCGCGGTCGCTCGTGCCTTTCCATCGATCTCCTTGCACCGCAGCGTACGCGAAATCGGGATTGCTTGGATGCACGCGTACGGCGGAGATCTGGCGCGAGTTCGCGAGCCCGATGCGACTCCACGTGCGCCCCTGATCCGTACTGCGATACATGCCATCACCGTACGTCGATGATTGACCGCGCACAGCATGCTCACCGGTGCCGACATAGATGACGTTCGCGTCGGACGGTGCCACTGCGATCGCGCCGACAGAACTGGATTTGAAGAATCCGTCGGAGATGTTGCGCCAATTGAGGCCCGCGTCATCGGTACGCCACACCCCTCCGCCGGTATAGCCGGCGAAGTATGTCAGAGGCTGCGCCGGAATGCCGACCGCCGCAACGGATCGTCCGCCTCGAAATGGACCGACGTTGCGCCACGTGAGAGCCGCCATCGACGATGAGTCGAAGGCAGCAAGCGACGGTCGCACCGTCACGTTTGGCTTTGCCTGCGCGTCGGCGTGGAGCGATGACATGGCGAACATCGGGAGCGCGAGAGGCGCGAACAGCGAACAGCACAGTCGACGGAACGGGCTCATGATCGGGCTGACGAGAAGGTAAAGGAGGTGAATGACTACGGCTTCCGCGCTAACTCCTTCTCCATCTCAACAAGCGCCGACTTGGCCGCCGCGAGAATCGCGCGATGCTGACCGCTTGGCGCTTGCAGTCCACCGTGACGTGAGCCGTTGCCGTTCCACTGGTTTGCGAGGCCGCCAAGGGCCGCGCCGGGACCGCCAGCCCCGCCGCCGCGCCCCCCGCCCGGTGGACCAGCTCGCGGCGGTGCGATCAGGCCAAGCGACAGTGCGAGCGCGTTCACGCGAACCGAGTCCGCACCTTTCGCCGATGCCATCTTTGCGCGGAACGCGGTCGTGGCCGCTGAGAGTTTTGCTTGTACGTCCTGCGCTTCGAGTAAGAACGACTCGCGCGCTTTGTGATCGGCGACGGTCTCCATCATGGTGGGGTCACCGCGCACGTCAAACGTGCGCGTAAGCTTGGTACCATCGACGTCCATGGTCACCGTGTACTTGCCCGGTGATACGTAAAATCCGCGCGCGCCGATGTTGTGTGCGGGGATCGGTAATGCGACACGACCGGGAACGCGACCTCCCGCCGCCGGAGGAGGAGCGCCCACGTCCTCTTCGCCACCGCCACCGCCACCGCCACGTCCGCCACCTGCTGCAGCGGGCCACCGCAGGTCCCAATTAATGCGCAGCACGCTTCCCACGGTCGTTGGTCCCGACAACTCGCGCACAACACGACCGCCCGCGTTTGTGACGGTGAACTTCACGCTCTGCGCGGGTTGTGCGAGGTGATACGAGAACACCGCGCCCTCAGCAGGATTCTCGGCTGCATAAATGTTGTGCGCCGCGGTTGAGACGTCGGCCCAGTAGTTGATAATCGTTGCCTGACGCACGGTGAACAGATGCGCAGCTTCGGCGGCAACGCTCGGCGACCATTCAGCAAACACCGACGCGTCATCGAGAATCCAAATGCTGCGACCGTGCGTTGCCAACACCAAGTCTTTTGTGCGTGGATGCACAACGATGTCATCGTACCGTGTTGTTGGAAGATTGCCTGCAACGCGTTTCCACGTTGCTCCGCTATCCGTGCTGAAGTACAAAAAGCGCTCAGTGCCGGTGAACAGCACGTTTGCTGCACCAGGATACTCGGCGACACTGCGTATTGGCGCGTTCGACGCGAGTCCGTTGGTGATCGATGTCCACGATTTACCGAAATCGGTGGTGCGCACAAGGTGTGGGACAAAGTCGCCCGATCGATGATTGTCAAACGCCACGTACGCGGTGCCTTTCGATGCGCTCGATGCCACAATGCGATCCACAAAACTGCCGTTTGCAACGCTGGTGATGCTCTTGCTGAGCTCTGTCCACGACTTTCCACCGTCTTGCGACAACTGCACGTTGCCGTCGTCGGTACCGACCCACAACACCTTTGCATCGAGGGGCGACTCAGCGACCGTGGTGATTTCGCTGAAGTTCGTTTCGCCGTCGTTCTTCGCCATGCGAATGTCAGTGTTCAATACGCCAGCCATGCGCAGCGTGTCACGATTTACTTGTCGCGTCAGATCGATTGTCGACGTCCATGTCGAACCGAAATCTGTGGAGATCAACAGTTTGTTTGCACCAAGGTATACGGTGCCTGCTTTGTGTTTCGATGCGAGTACGGGCGCGATCCAATCGTAGCGATAGCTTTCGCCGCGCGGCGCTACCGGCTGAATCTCAAAGCGATCACCAGTGATCGCGTCAACGCGTGTGATGCTTCCGCCACTTGATGTCGAGTAGACATATCGTGGACCGGCTTTGTCGACCGACTGTCCAGTGCCGTCGCTAAAGCCGATTTGCTTCCAGTCGGCATTGAGAATGCCAAGCCAGTGATTCGTCTGACTCGGTCCCATCCATGAATGCGCGTCTTGCAATCCGCCAAAAATCCAATAGGGATCGCGATCATCGAGCGCAATGCGATAAAACTGGCCGACCGCAAAATTGTTGAGACGATTGTACGCGTAGCCGCCGTCCCAACTTTCATGCAGTCCGCCATCGCCGCCAAGCAATTGATGTTTGTTGTTGTTCGGATCGATCCACAACACATGGTGATCGTCTTTCAATCCCAAGTCGTACGTCGGCGAGTTGGGCATCGTGGTAAACGTTGTACCGCCGTCTT
>JANXUN010000137.1 GCA_025356185.1 Gemmatimonadaceae bacterium | reverse complement strand
CTCGCGCGGCTTGGTCTGCGCGGCGAGTGCACTAGCGCTGAACAACAGGATCGCGGCGTGCGCGGCGAGACGGATTGGTGAATGGCTCATGTAACAATCATGTGCGCGGCAATGAGATCGCGCGAGCCTGCGGTTGGTGTTTTCGGTTGCGCTCGGTACGACGGAGAACCCAAAACTCAAACCCAAAACCCAGAACTAAAAAGCCGCCGAGACGATCTTCGTCTCAGCGGCTTTTCAAGTTTTGAGTTCTGGGTTCAGGTTTTGAGTTGTCGGTACTCCGGACGCAACTCGTGCGATTCTACAAGACGACCATCGACTACTTCGGCAAAAACCGCCCCAGGTTCGTCACGAGTCCGACGTACGCCGCGCGCGGCTGCGATCCGCGAATCGGAGCAATAACGCCGGCGTCGAGCGTGAGCGACGGACTGACCGAGAACGTTGGACCCGTGAGCAGCGCCACCGTTGGCGCACTGCCGGCAGCGCCACCGGTCCCCGGATATCCGAACACCTCTACGACGAACCCGACGGGGCCACGCACAGGAAATCCGCTCGACACTGTCCACAGCGTCGCGGTCTTTGGCGCGCTGCTGCCATCGCCGCCGCGACGCGTGACGCCGACATTGATGTCCAGCGCGACATCGCCAAACATGTGACTATCGATGAGCAATAAGCTCGCATCGGTAGTTCCTGTTCCCCGGTCGCCGCCCGTTGAAAACTTGATCGACGGCTGAATGGCGACGTCGCTCCAAAACGGATGATCTTCGAGCACGCGCCACTTCACGCCCAGCGACGCATCGCCGACGCCATAATCAACCCCGCTTGCGCTCGCCATCGGTACCGAAACAAATCCTTGAACGCGCGGTGCCAAGCCGATCTTGAGAATCGCTGGCACCTGCGTTGCCATCGACCGGTCGTCAAATCGATCGCGTTCGATGCCGATTTCAAGTTCGGAGAAGCCCGCGGCGACCGTTCCGGCGTGGGTGGCGACAGTAGGACGCTCAGGCTGCACGGTGCGCGGATGTGGCGCCTGATCGGCCTGTTTCGTTAGCGACGCACAGGCGGACGTCACGCACACGACAAGCGCGAGCCCAACGACGTTCCTGTGGATCACGCCCTTGATCATGCCGTTGATCATGACAGCAGTTTCGCGAGCGCGTCCGAATGCAGCTGCCACGCCATCAACCCAGCAAGGCCCATCAGCACGGCAAACACTAAGGGCACAAGCGCGGTGACAAACAACCATCGCTTTTGTGTGAGCGAGGTCATAGCGAGTAACGAGATGGCGATGGCCGCCAACGCATCCGACAGGTCAAACTGATCGTCGCGATAGTTCAACGCGTCATACGTCGCCTGATCTTGCTCGGCCTGCTTTTTCACAACTTCCTTTTTCGTCGCTTCGTTCGCGGCAATCGAGTCGTACCGAAGTGCGGCCGCATTCAGTGCCTTCGCGCCGCTGGGCAGCGCCGCAGCCTGCGCGCGCATTTGATCTGCCGTCGCGCGAGCCACCTCTTCGCGCACATTCTTGGACTGGTAGTAGCTCCAGTGATCGATACGATCAGCCTGCGCCTGCTGCATCGCTTGCACCAAGTTGTCGTCCTTTACCTTGCACACGCCCATAAAGGTCGCAAGCAACGCGACAGAAATCGCGACGAGGGTGTTGAGCCGGCTTCTGGCCTCGTGCGCCGCGCTCGCGTCGCTGGCCGTTTCGATTGGGTCGATATCCATGGGCTTAAGATACTCGGGAAGGCTGCAGGAGTTCGCGGTACGTGCGCATCCTATAGTTTACGCTGGTGTTTCGACAACGTTTGTAGGATGGTGAGAATGCATTCTCGACAGGAGTCGACATGAAGATCGGTATGATCGGGCTTGGACGCATGGGTGCGAACATGGTGCGCCGGCTCATGCGCCAAAAACATGAGTGCGTGGTCTTCGATCGCGCGCCTGCGGCCATCGCGCAACTCGCGAGCGACGGCGCTCAGGGTGCTGCTACGCTGGCGGCGCTGGTTGCCGCGCTGCCGACGCCGCGTGTGCTCTGGCTGATGGTGCCGGCGGGCGTGGTTGACGCAACGATTGCCGATCTCGTGCCACTGTTGCAGTCCGGCGACGTGATCATCGATGGCGGCAACTCGTACTACGTCGACGACATTCGCCGAGCCAAAGAACTCGCTGCGCGCGGCTTGCACTATGTCGACGTCGGCACCAGCGGCGGCGTATTTGGGTTGGAGCGAGGCTACTGCCAAATGATCGGCGGCGAACCCGATATTGTTGCGCACTGCGAACCAATCTTCGCGTCGTTAGCGCCGCGTTCAGACTCAGTGCCGCCAACCGAAGGGCGCACACCGAGTACCGACCACACCGCCGATCGCGGCTACTTGCACTGCGGGCCATCCGGCGCGGGTCATTTCGTGAAAATGGTGCACAACGGCATCGAGTACGGCCTCATGGCCGCGTACGCCGAGGGACTCAACATTTTGCAACACGCCAACATCGGCAAGGCATCGCAAGAGCACGACGCGGAAACGACGCCGCTGCGCGATCCTGAACATTATCAGTACGATCTCAACGTCGGTGAAATCACAGAACTGTGGCGACGCGGCAGTGTTGTGTCGTCGTGGTTACTCGATCTCACCGCACAGTCGCTCGTTGCCGACCCAACGTTAGCCGCCTTTGCAGGAAAGGTTTCAGATTCTGGCGAAGGACGTTGGACGATCAAAGCGGCCATCGATGAAGCGGTGCCGGCACCCGTATTGTCGACCGCGCTGTATCAGCGATTCTCTTCGCGAGGTGAATCCGACTACGCCGACAAAGTCTTGTCCGCCATGCGCTCCGCGTTCGGTGGTCACAAGGAGAAAGCATGACCAAACCGCGCTCTGAAGCGTTGGTGTTCTACGGCGCGACGGGAGATCTCGCGTTCAAGAAGATCTTTCCCGCGTTGCAGCGCATGACCAAGGCAGGCCAATTGGATGTCCCCGTCATCGGCATTGCGCGCGGCGGGTGGTCGCTCGAACGGCTCAAAGCGCGCGCTCTCGAAAGCGTGACCGCACACGGCGGTGGTGCCGATCCAGAAGCGTTTCCAAAATTGATGTCTCGTCTGCGCTACATCGAAGGCGAGTACACCGAGCCGGACACATTTGACCGCCTCGCCGCCGAGATTGGCGATGCACAGTACCCGCTGCACTACATGGCCATCCCGCAGTCGCTGTTCGAGGTGGTGGTGACGCAGTTGGGTCGCATCAACGGCGAGACCAAATCCCGACTCGTTCTCGAAAAGCCATTTGGTACCGACTTGGCAAGCGCTCAACGACTCAACGCAATTCTGCACGCGCACTTTGACGAGCAGTCGGTATTTCGCATCGATCATTATTTGGGCAAAGAGGCCGTACAAAATCTGGTGTTCTTTCGTTTCGCCAACACCTTTCTCGAGCCCATCTGGAATCGTCGCTACGTAGAGAGCGTGCAGATCACCATGGCCGAGCCATTTGGAATCAAGGGGCGTGGCGCATTTTACGACGCCACCGGTGCAATTCGCGACGTCGTGCAAAATCACCTACTGCAAGTGTTATCCAACATTGCGATGGAACCGCCACCGTTTAGTCAGGACACTGAAACGCTGCGTGATGAAAAGGTGAAGGTGCTCAAAGCCATTGCGCCGCTGAATCTTTCAAAAGTCGTGCGTGGACAATTCAGAGGATATCTCGACGAGCCCGGCGTCGCCCCAGGTTCGCACACCGAAACATTTGCAGCGCTGGAACTCGAAGTCGATTCGTGGCGATGGCACGGTGTTCCGTTCTACATACGCTGCGGAAAGAATCTGCCAACGTCACGCACTGAGGTCATCGTAAAGCTGCATCGTCCGCCGCCAGTCACGGGCGTGCCGCTCGTCTCCAATCACGTGCGCTTTCGACTCGGTCCCGAATTTCAGATTGCGCTCGGTGCCACGGTTCGCGAGCCCGATCTCGAAGAAGGTCACCCACTCGAGCTGCTCGCCTCTCACGATCATGAAGGCGTCGAGGCCGATCCGTACGAAGCGTTACTCGGTGATGCGATGAAAGGCGAAACGTTTCGCTTTGCGCGTCAGGACTATGTCGAGGAAGCGTGGCGCATTGTTGATCCAGCGATACAAGCGCCGGAAGCACCACTCATATACGAACCACAGTCGTGGGGACCGTCCCAGGCGGATACGCTCGTTCCGGGTGGCTGGGTAGACGTTGGCGAGGCCAAGGACGATCGCTGGTGATCGATGCGCGTTGACGTATGCGCTGACGCCGACGAGATGGCTGCCTTCGCGTGCGCGATGCTCGTCGCGCTCGCCAGCGAGTGTATTGCCACGCGAGGACGGTTCGTCTGCGCACTCAGCGGTGGGTCGACACCATGGCGCACGCTGCAGCGATTCGCGGGCGCGTCGGTCGACTGGTCGCGCGTTCACATACTGCAAGTCGATGAACGCGTTGCTCCTGATGGCGATGACTTACGCAACGCAACGCACTTGCACGACGCGTTCCTGTCTCGCGTGCCGGAGCCGCTTGGTGGCGTGCATCTTATGCCAGTGGGCACGATGTCCGCAATCGATGCCGCGCAGAGTTACTCACGCTTGTTGCACGACATCAGTGGAACCCCGTCACGAATCGATCTTGTCCACTTAGGACTTGGCGATGATGGGCACACCGCGTCGCTTGTTCCCCGCGACCTTGCCTTACGTGTCGGCGACATAGATGTCGCGGCTACCGGTCGCTACGCGGGGACCCAGCGAGTAACGCTGACGTACCCCGTGCTCTTTCGCGCACGCCACATCCTGTGGCTGGTGAGCGGCGCGTCAAAGCAGCACGCGTTCGCGCAG
>JANXUN010000113.1 GCA_025356185.1 Gemmatimonadaceae bacterium | reverse complement strand
GTGCGCGACGCCGTTCGCATCGTCGCACGTTGCGTGCTATCGAGACGCGCATTGAGCGCGGTGCCGTAGCGCGCAGAAAAATCTCCCTTGTACGGCGGCACTGGTCCAAAAAACACCATGCGCTTGACGGCATCCGGGTGCGCGATCGCGTACGATGCGGCCAACAGCGGTCCATACGAATGCGCGACGAGTGTGACTTTTTTCAGTTTGAAATGGACGCGCAGTTCGTCGAGATCTTGAATCTGTCGCGTTGCCACGAGCCGCATCGTGTCGGCGGGCAGCTCCGACTTTCCGCCACCGCGCTGATCATAAAAGATCACCACATGTTTCGCGCCGAGCACGGTGAAATCGTTGTAGATGGACTCGAGATCCATGCCGGGGCCGCCGTGAATCGCAATGAGCGTGTCGGGACCGCGGCCGATAATTCTGTAGTACAGCTTCGCGTTGTCGGACGTGGTGACGTAGCCGGACGTCTGCGCGACGGTGGTGCGCGCGACTAGCGTCGTTAAAACTGCAACGCTTGCAACGAGCGCGATAACGCCGCGGCGGGCGAGTGACCTGACTATTCGCACTGTTCTCTCCGATGAAAGGCTGCGTGATACTCTCGTTGTCGCGATCACAATCAATGTTGTAGTGATACTCAATCTCGCACTGCACTCACGCCGGCAAGCAGCACATCCCCGCCGATCGTCCTCCTCGAGCACGCAAGAGTCGTCCCCGCGCGGTCGATCACCACCAAAAGGCAATGACGCGCCGCGGTAGAGACCAACGTCAACTGCCCATCTGATTCGACACGAAAGACGGACGTCTTCAACGCCTTGTATGGCGTCCCGGTGACTTCAAGCGTTGCGTCAGTCACGAGCATCGCACCATTCGGCAGCCAGCCGACAACGGCGAGCGCGAACGGCGCTTTCGCCGCCGCGCGCACGGTGTGCGTTCGGAAATCTGCCGCCGCGATCGCCTTGCTCGCCGTCGAGAAATACATCGAACGCTCGGAACCTGTCAACGAGTTTGAGACACCGGACGGAAAAAGTTTAAAGAATTTCTGGAGTGGTTGATGCGACCGCGCGTGGTGGATTGATCCACGCCGCGGTGGGGAGCGCGCGTGGCGTCGGCGCACCGCGCACAAAACGTTCGGGATGTGCGCGATACGCGGTCGTGAGCACGACGGCACAGCAGTCTCGGCTTACACACGCCAGCGGACGTGCAGCATCACCGCGCGGACGCACGCAACGCCGCCCGGGCGCTCGTCCTCACCACCGCGTATCACGCGCGTCCCGACCGCTTTGTGCAACGCCCGCCCACCCCACGCGCGCTGCCAAGCGCAGTGTGGATCAATCCGCCGCACGCGGCCACATCAACCACCAAACTCCCTTAAACTGTTTCCGCCCGGTGTCTCAAACTCGTTGACAGGTTCCGACCTATTTGCAACAATGAAGTTGCGCGGTTTCGCATCAAATTCAGTGGCCGCGTGATGCAGCGAATATGGCTGCATAACGCCAAACGCCGCTTACGTGGCCGCCGGCCGAGTGGGCATCTCGCCAAGGTTCGACGTCGAGAAAACAGACTGCAGTCATGATGGAATCGAGCCTAACGTGTTTTCCTACACATCGTTGCAACCGCGCGCGTCGGCGTTATCGGAATCCCGCCAGGTCCGTACGAAATAACGCCCATGTACGCTTCCAAATCCGTACGACAACCAGCCACAACTTCCACGCGCATTAAACCCCACGCGATCCCGACGCGTCGAATCAAAACGTCGTATGTACCAGCCGCGAGCGCATCAAACTGAACGAGCCCACGTTCATCGGAATCGAATCTGCCAATCGTGTCGTGCGGTGATTTGACGAGCTGCACATTCCAATACGGCATCAACTGCGTTGGCCTGTCCCCTGATCGCGAAACGACATACAGCGATCCAATCCCGCGCGCGACAAGCTTTGGGTCAACAAACGAGAAGGCGCGATAAATCACCTTCGGCGCCACCAATCGAGGCCTGAGCGAAGTGTACTCGGGCGTCTTCCCACGTGATGCACACGCGGCCAAGAACACGACACACAGCAATCTCCGCACGCGCCTAGCGCCTCGTCCAATACTGATGCACGAATTCCTGAATGTCGTTCGGCAAAGTTGCCGAATGAAATGCCGCGGAATCTGTGAACGCCTCTGCAAGCAGCGCAAGCTCGGATGTATTCGCCGTCGCCAACATGATGCGCATGGTGTTCCGCATGACGTCAAATGCTTCACCGCTCACAAACGATTCGCCAGCATTGCGTCTTGCGAGCTCCGCCCCTACCGCGTCTTCCGCACGCATCGCGGCAAAGCACGAGGCGCAAAAGCGTTCGCGTTTTTCTTCGCGCCTACCGTCAATCAGGCCGCTTATCGTATGACGCCCTGCAGTCACTTCAGCACTTCCGCATCGAGCACATGTCATCGCCGTCCCTCCGAGTCGAATTGCCTCAATGCATGCTGATTGCGCGCCGCTTTCGCCAAGCTCGATACCTACTCAACGCGTTGGTCGTACCTTGATCGGCCACTTCACCGACGGACAATTCGTTCCCGTAAACGATGCCAGCGTCGGATCACCACGCAGCGGAATCAGGTACGGCGTGCACTGCGTCGCGAGAAACGCCTGAAAGTATGCGTGCCGCCCCGCAGGCGATTTCAGCAGCCTGACGAGCGGCGCGGTCTCGCCCGATACGAGTGCGATGAAGGCATCATCAAGTGGCGTACTCAGGGCAGGGTTCCGCGCGATCTCTTGGCGGATGCTATCCACCTTCGCCCAATTTCCTTTCGCCGCGTTGGCGAATACCGTGGCGCCGCGAATGAAAAATGCATTGGGCTCGCTGCGTCGAATGTCCTCGAGGTGTGCGAGGGCGGAGTCCGGCTCTCCTGCAATCACGTACGCCATCATCAGCGGTGGATCCCAGAATTGCGGATCGATCGCGAACATGCGCTGAATCGCCTTCACTGCCTCACCGAGCTTGCCTTGATTGATCAGTGAGATCGCAAGGTTGTCAGGTATGACCGCTGCGAGCGGGTCGAGCGCTGCGGCGCGATTGTACTCAATGATTGCCTCGTCGTTGTGCCCCAGCACTGTGAGATTGTTCCCGTGCCACTGATGCGCCGTCGGGTAGTCAGGCGCTTGTTTGACGGCGGCGATGAAGATCGGCTCCGCCTCGGCGGGGTTGTCTTTGTACATGCCGTGGTTGGCGATTGCGAGCTTCGCGTCAACCAAGGTTGAGTCCAGCGCAAGCGCGCGGTTCGCCGCTGTTGCGCCAATGCTGGCGAGCGTATCGGCAGGATCCGCGATATATCCGGGCATGACGACATACGTCATTGCGAGTCCCGCGTACGCGCGCGCGAAGTTCGGGTCTCTCGCGATGGCCTTGTTGAAATTCTCGGCCGCCAGCAAAAGGTTCGGCGCTCCACGCAGCTGGAAGAAGCGGCGTCCCCGCAGGTAGAAGTCGTACGCTTCCGCGTCAGTGGTGCCGCGCGACTGCTGTGCGATGTTTGCTGTCTGCTGTCCTCGTAGCGCTGGCGCGAGCGCAGCGACGATCGCTTTGGTCAGATCGTCCTGTACCGTAAAGACATCTTTCGCGCTGCTCTCATACGAGTTGCTCCAGCGCTGCTTGCCGTCCGTCGTGCTGGTGAGCGACGCAGTAACGCGGAGCCGGTCCCCGCTTCTG
>JANXUN010000073.1 GCA_025356185.1 Gemmatimonadaceae bacterium | reverse complement strand
GCAGGTGCCGGGAATTGTCCGCACGCAAACGCTCACGGCATTTCGCGCGTACAGTCGCAACGATTTAGAGCAGGCGTGGGATATCGGCGTCGAGTAGCGCTTCGCGTCGTCTCGGTGATAAATCCGTCGGACGCGTTCGTCAGCTTTGACAGCGCAAAAGATCCTGAAGTACGACAGTCCATTGTTCGTTCTGAAATCGCAGCACTTCTGTGCCGAACAAAACAATCTTTCCGAACTTCTTCTGAAATGCAAAGAACACCTCGGCCTTTCCGTCAGCATCTACATCCATGAAGTCCACATAAGAAAGCCGTGGGTTGGACAGCGCATTGCCTAACGTGGCATAGGTATACGACGGACGAAAACCGAAAATGCCCTTATCTAACATCAAGACCAGCTGACGCGGACGTTGCGCGACATTGCGCAACGTGTCAGACACTTCTTCAGGATCATTGTAAATCACCAGAATAGAGGCACGCGGGCCGCCTCCAGGGATGATGTGCACTTCTCGCTTGTATTTCGAGATCATCGAACGGCTAATGCCCTGCGCAGGCGCGATCAACATTGGAACTTTATCGAGCGCCTCTGCCAACTCGGCGGGCGAAACTTGGGGAGGACTCGCGATAGTGGGGCTTGCACCGACGAAGGCCAGCGCTGAGCTGCTGCCCCCCTCAACAAGTCCCCCGGGGACGAGTACGGGACAGCCAGGCAGGCTGTCGAGCGCCGTTCCGCGCTCCCACTGGCCTCGCGCCATTTTGAGTTCGCCTGCGGGACGACCTTCTCGCACAGCCGTCATGCTGTTGCCGCTGTGCAAAAAACCGACGTCGAGCGCTTTCCAACCTCGAACGCTCATCTTAAGCGCGCGAAAACCTGACGCGCCGTAGGTCGCGACTGGAACGGCCGTTCGGCCATTTTCGAGCGTCACCAGTCGAAATACGATCGACGGCTTTTGGGACAGAAAGGTGCTATCGGAAACCCACACCGGATCGCTTGTTGCTTGCGATCTCACTTGGCCGTCCATGCGAGTCTTGATGCGGTCGCAGCCAGAAGCGAAAAGCGCCGCTCCGCACAACGCCACGCCCAGCAACACACGCGCGCGAGGTCGCGCGGAAAGATTCGGAAGCAGATAAATGGGCACGTCGAAAGATTCGTTGGTCGTCACGAGGAAGTCCACCGCCTGCGCGGAATAGACGGTGAACGCACCCTTGTTGTCTCGATGATGGTAGGGCGCTACCGTCCGCAGGTGCATGACGAGCGAACGACCCCTGTCGGTCACCTTCCGGCCACTTCCATGGCGACGCTGAACGATGAGTCGGCGGCAGCCGGGCTTCAAGCCACGCTTCGCGCGCTCAGGCCTTTCATGGGTGCAGGTGATAAGGAGACCGCTCATTCGAGCGTGTTGTTGGAGCGATCGTTCATGGCGGGTGATCCGCCCACCGTTGCGGCGTGCGCAATGTTGGAAACCGGCAACCACGCGGTTGATGTTGATGCAGCGCCCGGCGTGTCGGCGTTCCTCGATGGCGTGCAGCGGAGTCGTGTAGCAGGACACGTCGATGGATCGCCGATCATCGTTGCGACCGTCGCCGCCGTCGTGCGCGAGCGCCTTGACCGGCGCATGCAGACGTGGACCGAACCATGGATTCGTCATCGTGTGCTCGCCGCACGCGCGCACTTGGGTGAAGCACGTTGGACGGATCTCGAGCGCGCGAATGTTGCGCCGATGGATGTGTCCGCTGCGACCAGCAGCCGACGCGACGCATTACCGTTGCATCCGCTTGCCGTGCGTGCGCGTGCGCTCGAGATCATCGCCGAAGAGCGTGAAACACTCGAACGTCGTTTAGCGGCGGACTGGTGCCGCGGCGAAACGCGCTGGTTGTGGATCGACGGTGGCATTTCCGGCAATCTTGCGGTCGACGCAACGTCTTCTGCATTTGGCGTCGTTAAATCGCACAACACGTTGTACGGCGACAGCGATCACATACGCGCGACGCTCGCGCTGTCCGTTGGTGAACGCGGTCCGCTCTTTGTCGTGCAGCATCGGTCGCGACGTGCAATCGCGAGTTGGTACGTACGCGTGCACGCACCGCAACACGGCGATCCACTGCACGGGCTGGTGCGCGTCGAAGTCGCACCGCCACCACAACTCTTTGCGCACACCGATACTGACCATCGTCATCCTCTCCCGGAAGCGATGGCGCAGTTGACCGCGCGCGCTGATCAGATCAGTGCGTGGATCTATGCGGAACGCGCGCCGATCAGTTTACCGGATCCGCGGTGGGACACCCTCACCTACGGCATCTACGCGTGCGAACAGTTTTTGAAAGCGATCATAGGATCATGACCGACGAGTCTGTGCCAGCGTCTGTGCAAAGTTCCGCGCGTCCACTGGGTCGCGTTGTTGCCACCGAGCGCAAACCCAACACCCCGCACGAATTTCATTTTTGGACCGCCGTTGACGCGCCGATTGGCATTGGCACCATCGTTCGTGTCGACGGACTTGTACCCGTCGATGCGCAGATCCCTCGGGTATACGGCGTGGTGATGGAAGGATTCAGTTACTCTGACTTGCAATCGCCATTGCACGATGTGCTGGGCTACGATGGCGATCCGACGCGCGGCCGACGCGCGGCCACTGAGCGCACCGAGATTCGCCTGTACACGGCACAGGTGTTGCGACACATCCCCGACGAGCCGCTGCAACCGGTTCCGCTGGGCGATGTGTATCTCGCGCTCGACGACGACGTCGCCATTGCACTGCGCATGGACGGGTATCTCAAAGCCGAGTCGCGTACTGCGATTCCGATCGGCATGTATCGCGCGGGCGGCATGCGTTCACCGATTTTTCTCGACGCCGATTTTCTGGTTGGTCCCGAAGCAGCGCACGTGAACATCTCGGGCGTTTCAGGGCTTGCGACGAAAACCAGCGCGATCGAATGGATGTTGCAAAGCATTTTCGCGCACTTTCCAGCGCAACGCGGAACGGTTGCGGCGCTCTGCTTTAACGTGAAGGGACCCGATCTGTGCTTTCTCGATCAACCTGGCAAGATCGATGATGCAGATCGTGAGATGTACGACCTGCTGGGCGTGCCCGCGCAACCGTTTCAACAGGTCCGATACTTCGCGCCGTATACGGCGCGCGGCATTGCGCTCAACACGCTGCGATCGAATGCGGCGCTCGCCGATTCGGTGACGCCGTTGACCTGGGGATTGGGCGAAGTGCTGCAGTTCGCTGAAGTGCTGCTCAACAAAGATGATGTCGATGCGAAAGCCGACGCACTGATCGATTTTATCCGCGAACGCGTCGTGGGAAAAGATTTCGAAGAGCCGGGCTTCAAAACGGTGCATCGTGTGCAATCATTTGCGGATCTCGACGCGTGGTTTCGCGAGGTGCTGCGCAAGCTTGAAGATTCCAACGGTGACACGTGGCGTACGCATCACGCGGCGACCATACGCAAAGTGCGCAATCGCCTGTCCAATTTGTCGACGCGGTGCGCGGGATTGGTCACCGACGATGGTGCCGTGTCGGATCTACCATTCGGTGAGTTCCAAGATCGCACCGTGTATGTCGTCGACGTCGCCAACGTCGAAGAAGACGCACAAGACTTAGTGTTCGCACGCGCGGTATCCAAGTTGCGCGAGCATTTGGAACGACGGGACTTGGGCGTCGATCACGTGATCGTCTTCGTTGATGAGCTGAACAAGTACGCGCCCAATGACGGACCCGACACGTACGTGAAGAAGATGCTACTCGATATTTCCGAGCGCGGGCGCTACCTCGGGCTCGTGCTCTTTGGTGCCCAGCAATTTCGTTCCCAAGTGCATCGGCGCGTGGTGGGTAATGCCGCCACAGCAATCTTTGGACGCATGGACTCCGACGAGTTGGCCACTCCCGGCTATCAGGTGCTGTCGCCGGCTGTAAAAGCGCGTTTGGCAACGCTCGATAAAGGGCAGCTGATGGTGCGGCATCCGCACTTCGCACAGCCGGTATTCGTGCGATTCCCTCGTCCCTGTGTGATGTCGGGACGGGAAGGGGTGGAGCGATTCCCACAGGCGCCCGAACCATCGCTCGCTGCAGCCGTGGCGAGGGACCTTCGACGCCTCGAACGTGGTATCGATCTAGGATGGGTGGCGCAACAAATTCAGCTGTATGACGAACCTGAGGTGCTGGCGGCGCGCAACGCAGTGCTGCGCCGTCGACCCGACGACGTAAAAGCGTCGTTTACGCGCGAACTGCAACGCCGTGCGCGTCCGGGTGCGATCGATGCCGAATCCGTCGCGCCCAAACCCCGTGCGTTACGAACGTTTGCTCCGGATGAATACGGTGGATAGGCTGCACAAAGTTGTCGTACTTGGGATGTCGGCCATCGCCTGCGCGTCTGCGGTCATGATCGCTGAGGTGCGCGCGCAAGTAGTGGATCGACGCAATGACGCCGTGCGTGTGCCTGCGATTATGCTCTTGGTACGACCGCGTGTCGGGGACACGCTGCGGCTGCAAATGGAGCAGACCATCGAAGTCTCCAGTCGTCCCGCTGATGCCACGCACCAAGGCGCGCCGGTGCTCGATGGCAGCCGCACGCCGCCGGTGCAGCAAACAACGCAGTCATTGGAAGTCGGGCCGCGGCGCAATCGCACAGGCATGCGCATCACTCGGCTGCTGCTGTACGCGCATTCGCTCGTGGAATCGAGCGATCTTCGCGTGACGACGTTGCTCGCCTCTACCGATTCCATGTCGATGTGGGCCGGCACGCCAAGCGACATGCGTGAGCCCACGTCGTTGCCGCTTCCGCTCGAAGGTCGACAGGTGCGAGTACGCGTCACTCCCGACGGCGCGATGCGCGTCAGCGATCCGCCGCCGGGTGCGATGGAACTCGGCGCCACGTTAGCTTCGATGCCCGGGCTGCTCCCCCCCGATGTCGTGCGAGTTGGAGACCGATGGGAACGCGACATTGCGCTCCCGTCTGTTCCGCTCAGCGGCTATCGCGCTGACGGCACGCTGCACGCTCGCTTTCGTCTGGACTCGCTCACGCACCGCGGCCGCGACGCCTGGATCTCCCTCGAAGGGTCGCTGCGGCGTGATGGCAACGCGCGCGAGCTGCCACCAGGTACGCGTGTATTGACCAATGGAACCATGCGCGGCACACTGCTTCTCGATCGTCAACGTGCGTGGATTGTCGACGCACTGACTGTCATGGACGTACAGTCAGAAGTGACGCCGACCGCGGGCAGCACCAACGCGGCAACAGTCCTCGATTTACGCATCGAGCAGCGGATTCGCGCGAGATAAAAGGGAGACGGGAGACGGGAGAC
>JANXUN010000054.1 GCA_025356185.1 Gemmatimonadaceae bacterium | reverse complement strand
GTTGGCCGATGGACCACCCGACGCGGCGCTGTGCGCCATCGCGAGTGCCAGCGATTCTTTGCTATTGATGTTGAGCAGTTTTTGCGGGACAATGATGCTGCGTTGTCCCGGGATGTTCATGTAGGCCCACGCGAGCTTTTTGCCCAGCATGTGACCGCCGACCGGATCGAACGTGCCGGTGACAGACACAAAATCTTTGGCGCACTTGGTAACAGTGTCTTTGCGTGTTTCCGATGGAATCGCGAGCGGTGCTTTTGACAGCGTGGCCAAGGTGTCGCGTCCAGGAATAAGCGCGCTCAGGCCGCCGGCGAGCGTTCGAATCAATTGCACCGGCGACGCCATGAGTATGACCGAATCGAAGGTGACGTGATCGCTTGCCGGGCGCAGATGATGTGACGGTTCGCTTGCAGCGGCGGCGAGCACCTCGAACGTGTGAAAGCAGCCGAGGCTGTGCGCGATAATCGTGATGTGGTAGTCGAGTGGGTCGTCGCCCTTTTCTAAGGCTGACTCACCGCGGTCGATTTGTATCTGATCGAGCTGTGCGAGATAGGCGTCGCGAACGGCGCAGCGAATGTCTTCGCTAAAGATCGGCCAGAGCACGTCGCCGACATAATCCGCGATTGTTTGACTGGTTGCATCATCGCCGATTTTGAGTTTGACGGCCGCGCTGAGCGCCGCAATGCCGGCGCCGAATTGGACTTTTTGCGCGGCCCAATCATTGATGAAGTCGTAGTTGAGTCGATAGATCGCGACCTTGTCGGCGTCGCTGCCGAGGGCGGCTTTGACGACGTCAATCGGAAATGCGCCGTCTTTGCCGGTGCTCGCGTCGCCGATTCCGTGAACGAGCAGGATGGCGCGCGTGCCGGGCCAGATCATCGACTGCGGTACGAATGACATTGGGCGAATTCCTCGAGCGCGTGAGCGAGTGGGAGTAATGCCGTCTCAAATTCGTCGCGGCGCGGCGTGATTGCAACGATAGTCTGCTCTTGATGCTGGGACGATCGGATCGCATGCTACATGCTCAAAGGTACTGGAAATGATTTTTACGGAGTCGGCGTGAACGCTTTGCGGAGTGTTGTGGCGGTTATGGTGGGTTACATGATTTTTGCGGCGATCGCACCGTCCCGCGCGCCGTTGCATGCGCTGCATGCGCTGCTTGTTGCACTGTTGATTGCGACCGGCGCCACGGTGTCGCTGTTGACGAGTCCTGCGGCCGACGCCTCGTGGTCGCAATGGGGTGCGCTCATATTTATGGCACCGTGTGCCTGGGTGGTCACGCGCTTTACTTCTCGGAGCACATCATGAATAGCATCTTCGAAGCCGAAACGGTTGCTGCACTGTCCGCACGAATCAATCGGTTGACGCCGACGACCGAACATTTGTGGGGTTCGATGACGGTTGATCAGATGCTCGCGCACGTGAATGTCGCGTACGAAATGGTGTACGACGGCATACACAAAAAACCCAGCGGGTTGATGCGCTGGGTCCTCAAGAAGTTTGTGAAGGAGAAGGTGGTGGGGCCGGCCCCGTACGCGCGTAACACGCCAACGGCGCCAGTCTTCAAGATGAAAGGTCCCAAAGACTTCACGCGAGAGCGCGAACGACTGCTCGCGTATATGCTGCGCGTGTACCGCGACGGTGCGGAGGTGTTTGAGGGGAAAGAGTCACACTCATTCGGTCCACTCACGGTGTCCGAATGGAACGTGCTGTTTTACAAACATCTCGATCACCATCTGACGCAGTTTGGCGTGTAACGAGTCGCCGCGTTGGCGCAACTCGCGACGCGTATGTCGCGTGCTACGTGCTAAGGGAACGACGGTGGCGCCATGCGCTTTTTGGTCGCTTGTTCAAAGGCGTAGGCGAGCTTGATGAGCGTCGGTTCGCTGCACGCGCCCGCGGTGAACGTGACGTTGAACGGCGCGGGTTTGGGGTCGAACCCTGCGGGAAACGCTTGTGCACCGGTGCCTTGGGCGACGGGCAATAACGCCCATGGCACCGTGACCGACGGATAGCCGGTACGCGCCGCGATGTTGGCGCTGGTCACACCCGGAAAGAGCAGGGCATCAAGCCGATTGGCTTTGAGTGCGGCGTCGAGTCCGTTTGTGGCCGAGAGCAAAATGTCTTTGCGACGATCAGCGTCGTAGCGTTCGCGATCGGCGCGCACGTCCATTTCGTCGGCCGCATCGAGATTGGCTTGTCCGTATTTCATACTGCCCCCGCGCGCGTGTGCGACGTTCCACGTGCGGAGTTCGGTGAGCGACTTGACCGGAGGATTTGCGCCGAGCGTTTTAATCCAGAGCGCGAAATCGCGCTTCATGCCGTATTTGAACGCGATGGAACAGTCGGCGTCGCGTCCTTTGCCTTGGTCAAGTCCGCTGCAGACGTTCCAGTCGAGAAAGTTGTCGGCTTTGTTGGGTGCAATGACGCTGGGAATGTCGGCGGGATCTATGACAGTGGCGCCCTGCGCTTTGAGCACCGCGATCACCGCGATCATGGCATCACGCTGCGCGTCGGACAGACCACCGCGCGGCGTCGTGCTGCCGCCCGACGTGACGCGGTCGTAGAAAAACGCGCGCGGAATACCGATTCGCGCGCCGGTGAGTCCTTTCGCGTCTAAGGACGGCGTGTAATCGCGATTGTTTGGTGGTGAACAGATCTTTGTCGCGGCGTCGTTCGAGTCGGGCCTCGCGCTTTCGAGCGCACCCAGCATGAGGGCGGCGTCGGTGACGGAGCGCGTCATCGGGCCCGGTGTGTCTTGATCGGCGGTGATGGGAATGACGCCCCAGCGGCTGATTCGGCCGACAGTGGGCTTAATGCCAACAAGAAAGTTTTGCTGTGACGGCGACAGCACTGAGCCCGAAGTTTCGGTGCCCACGTTCGCGGCCCAGAACGAAACGTTGGTGCCGACACCCGATGATGAACCACCCGTGCCAAGTACCGGTCGACCGTCATCCTGTCCATCACGTGGATCGCGACGCGCGTCCCACGGATTCATTCCGTAGCCGTTGACGCCGTTGTAGTTGCCCGGCATGCCGGTGGCCATCCAGTTGGCCAATTCGGTGAGCTGCGTTTTGGCGAGAATAATCGCGCCGGCGGCGCGGAGATTCGCGGTAAGGGTCGCGTCGTACTCGGGTACCAGGTTGGTGAACGCGAGTGCGCCGCCGGTGGTGCGCAGCCCTTTCGTAAAGATGTTGTCTTTGAGCGCGACAGGAACGCCGTGCAGCGGGCCGCGCACTTTGCCGCGCGCGCGTTCGGCGTCGAGCGAATCGGCGTCGGCGAGTGCGGCGGGGTTGACGGTAACGATCGCGTTCAAGCGATGCTCGTAGAGTGCGATGCGCTGCAGCGAGAGCTCGACCAACCGCCGCGAGGTGACGCGACCCGACGCGAGCGCGGCGCGCATGTCGGAGAT
>JANXUN010000208.1 GCA_025356185.1 Gemmatimonadaceae bacterium | reverse complement strand
CCAGCCCTCAGACACCCCGCATCTCGCCGACTGGTGCGTCGTGAGCGCCGAAACAGGGCAGGGATTGACGACGCTACTCGCCCGCATCGACGCCATCCTCGACAGCGGCACAGGTCACCCGCAGCAGGATGAGCTCGTGATCACACGCGAACGTCATCAGCGTGGACTGCGTGAAGCGCGCGACGAGGTCACGCACTTTCTTGATGGCTGGTCGTCGGGTGCACTGCCCGCGACGGTGGCGGCGGTGCATTTGCTGGCGGCGCGCGATGCGCTCTCGAATCTCGTGGGCGTCATTGGGACCGAGGATATTCTCGATCGCGTGTTCGCCGATTTCTGCATCGGGAAGTAACCGCGCGCGGCGCGCTTAACTCACCACGGTCAGTCGTGGCATTTCCATCGACAACGGCTGCGAGGCAATCGCGAGTTCGTGCGCACTCGCGCGTACGGCCCATGCGTGACCACGCGCATTGATCGCCGACTCAACCATACGCGCGCCCAGAAAATATCCGGCACGTTCTGGGAGTACGACGCGCTCGACGGTGCGTGCTTCATCGCTCATGCCGCCCGAGAGATAGCGCAGGCGAAGGCCCAGTGCGTTGCGTTCAAAATCATGCGCAGCAGCGCGCTGCAATACGGGCTCGACTTCGCGAATGCGCGCATATTGGCGACGCGCAAAACCAAAGTATTCCCACGCGGCATGTCCCGGCGAAACCGCCTTGGAAACCTGAACCGCCAACCCTTCATTGACGAGCAGCTCGCGCAGCGTCGCGTGCCGACCGGTTTCCCAGTATGAGTAGTAACCGCCGGCCTCGTTGATTAGTGCGCGCATCTCGCTGCGCGAGGCCGGCGACGTGTAGCGCACGACGTGCGTGATTTCGTGTGACAGCCACAGCGGAATGAGTTCTGGGTCGAGCCCCAGTCCTTGTGTATCCGGGTTCGCCACACCGGTGAAGTGCTCAAGACAAATAAACGCGACACCGCGCCCGTTGATCACGAGCTCGCCCGCGTTAGCCGCGCCGACACCGACCATGATCACGACGTCAAACGCCACATCGGGTTCGAGCAATTGCTGCACGCGACGCTCGGCGTGCTGGGCGAGCGCGACGACGTCGGTGCGCGCGAGGAGTGCATGCAAATCGTCACGCGGCGCCTGCACCGTTGCGCGGACGACTTCTTCAAAGTGCGGGCCCGAAGGCTCAAGCACATAGTTGTCCCAGTACGCCGTGAGAATCTCGCGATGCCGATCGAAATACGCGTGATACGCCGCTTCGGGATCGGCGGCGTTCAACACGGCGAGAAAATCAGGAAGGAGGTTGATCAACATCAACAACCCGGAGCACGGGAGGTCGGCGCGATGCGATATGCCGCGATGCGACATCGAACAACGCGCCGAACGAAAAAATCATGACCCAACGAAACGCAGAAACCGCGTGACGGCAAGCACGAAACGTCGAACCACAGGCAAACAGGCGTTGACCTGTGACGCGAACGGGACGCGGCAAGATAGCGAGCCCGCGAAATGGGTTCAACTCCTGACGCGGTGCTGCCGACACTTATCAAAACCAGTCATCGTCATCTTGACGCCATGCCGTTCGACACGTACACGACTAATGACCACGCTGCATTTGATCGAACTGACCTGTCCTGTGTGCGCTACCGCCTTTCGCTCGCAAACGGTGGTCGCAACGAATGGATTTGGTGGCAAACGGACAGACTTTCACGAGCGCGCAGCGGGGATGCAACCGTTGCCATACTTCGTGCATCTCTGTTCGCACTGTGGTTATGCGGGCGTCGAGCGCGACTTTAGCGACGGGGTCGAGCCCACCGAAGGACTCCGCGAACATGTGTGGTCGGCGCTGGCACCCGCGCTCCAGCGCGAATTGCCGTCGGGATCACTCAAGTACGAACATGCGGCAAAGGTCGCAGAGTGGCAGGGCAACGACGCACGCTACTTGGCCGACTTGTACTTACGTGCGGCGTGGTGTGCCGTTGATGAACTCGACAGCGAAGCCGAACGCTTTTATCGGCGCAAGGCGGCATGGCAGTTTGCAACAGCGCTGGAAAGTTACGACGGCGTTCCCGCCGATGAGCGCGCCGTGCTGACGTATCTCGTGGGTGAGCTGTGGCGTCGCGTCGGCGACGCCGCGCAAGCCGCGCCGTGGTTTGATCGCGTGGCTGGCGAAATTATTGATACCGAGGCGCAGCAGTGGGTGCATGATGCGGCGCATCAACAGCGTACCGCACCGCGCGAGTGGTTCGCCTAACAGAGACGGAAGACGGGAGATAAAAGACGGGAGATTGCTAGCGTGTTCCGAACAATCGGTCTCCCGCGTCACCAAGTCCGGGCAGGATGTAACCGTTGGCGTTGAGCTCGCGATCGAGCCCCGCGGCAAGCACCGACACATCAGGATGTTCACGCGCGAGTCGCGCGACGCCTTCCGGCGCGGCGACGAGACACAAAAACCGAATGCGCGTTGCGCCAGCGCGTTTGAGTGACGTTACTGCGGCCGCCGCACTACCGCCCGTCGCGAGCATCGGGTCGAGCAACAAAAAATCCCGCTCGTGTGCGTCGCCGGGCACTTTGAAGTAGTAGTCGACCGGCTCAAGCGTGTCGTGATCGCGATACAGTCCGATGTGCCCGACGCGCGCCGATGGAATGAGTCGCAACACACCTTCGACCATGCCGAGTCCCGCGCGAAGGATCGGCACGAGCGTCAGCTTCTTGCCGCGCACCGCCCACCCAGAGGTGGTTTCGAGAGGTGTCGCGACGTGCACGGGTTCGAGCGCGAGATCCCGCGTGGCTTCATACGCCATCAACATGGCAATTTCGTCCACCAACTCTTTGAACTGCTTGGTCGGTGTCGTGCGATCACGCAGCAGCGTCAGCTTGTGTCGTACCAACGGATGGTCAACGATCTGCAGCGTTGATGGCAGCGACGCGTTCTCGACAGGCATCTGTAGCTCACGGGAAAAGGAGTTCAATGCCGAAGGTAGCGTGCGACTAGTGCCACCCGCTACCTTCGCGAGATGCGGGAATATCAGGCGGTCATCGTTCGGTTGACGCGTCACGTCCGTGAAGACGAAGACGCTGTCACCGACTTGCTCAACGAACGCAGTCGTGCGGGGTGGACGCCGTCGATGCTGACGCAAGACGCGCAGCGTCTCACCGTGATTTTTGTGCGCGATACACCCGCGACCGAATAGTCGCGCGAGTGGACACGCGTGTGCTGGCGTTGGTGCAGCGGTTTGGCCGCAACAGCACCTCCTTTCAGGCACTCAGTCCGGGGATGCATCATTGGTTTGACGATGCGCGCGGCATGGTCGCGTACGCTGACACGGGCCGTGCGTGGGTCTCCGCTGGCGAACCCATCGCGTCTGCGGACAATGCCCTCGCGAGCGCCGCGGCGTTTGTCGATGCGGCGCGAGCGGCAGGACGTCGCGTAAGCTTTTTCGCGACCGAAGGAATCCTTGCGTCGTCACCGCGGTTTCGGCGGCTGCAGATCGGCGAACAGCCTGCGTGGGATCCGCGCCTCTGGCATGAACATCTGCGTACGCACCGATCGTTGCGCGAGCAACTGCGACGGGCCCGTGCCAAACACGTCGCGATTCGAG
>JANXUN010000625.1 GCA_025356185.1 Gemmatimonadaceae bacterium | reverse complement strand
ACGCTTTCAACACTCCGTGGCAAACCAGTCGTGTTGTATTTCTATCCGAAGGACGACACAAAAACTTGCACGATCCAGGCGTGCGAGTTTCGCGATGCATTTCCGCGATTCAAGCGCGGCAAAGCCATCGTCCTTGGCGTCAGCCCCGACTCGGTCAAGTCGCACGTCAAATTCAAAGTCAGGTATGAGCTACCATTCACGCTCATCGCAGATACTGAAAAGGCGATCGCACTAGCCTACGACGTGTGGCACGAAAAGTCGATGTACGGGCTCAAGTACATGGGTGTCATTCGTACGACCTTTGTCATTGATGCCACCGGGCGCGTCGCACACGTCTTCTCCAATGTGAAGTCTGCGGGCCACGCGGCCGAGGTCATGGCGGTCGTCCGATCACTCTAGCATCTTTCGTCGTAGTGTACGTTCGACCGACTCACACAGACACCGACTGATGAACCCCGATACTTCAGGCGCGCTCAAGCGCACGCCGCTTTATGATGTCCACGTCGCGCTCGGGGCGAAGATCGTGCCGTTCGCCGGTTACGAAATGCCCGTGCAGTATCCTCACGGTATTACGGCCGAACACAAAGGTGTGCGCGAAGGGTGCGGCATGTTTGATGTGTCGCACATGGGTGAATTCATAGTGCGCGGACCGGATGCGATTCGTTTTGTTTCATCAGTCACGAGCAACGATGTCGGGGCGCTGGCAGTCGGACAAATTCAGTATTCAACGCTGCTTCGTGCAAATGGAACGATCGTCGACGACTTTTTGATCTATCGATTTGCCGATCACTTGATGCTGGTTCCGAACGCCAGCAACATCGAAAAAGATTTTGCGCATCTCCAAGCGCACATCGCGCCATTCGATTGCACGATCAGTAACGTCAGCGATGAGTTCGCACTGCTCGCCATTCAGGGACCGCAGGCAGCCGACGTCATTCAATCGTTGGCCGATCGACCGCTCGCGGGCGTCAAATACTATCGCTTTACCGAAGGGATGGTCGCGAACATTCCCTGCATTATTTCGCGCACCGGATACACCGGTGAAGATGGTTTTGAGTTGTACTGCAACACCGCGCGCACCGTGGATTTGTGGAACGCCATCATGGCGACGGGCCGAGTGGCGCCAACCGGATTAGGTGCGCGCGATTCACTGCGCCTCGAAGCTGGGCTGTGTCTTTACGGCAACGAGCTGGACGATCGCACAACGCCCATCGAAGCTGGGCTCAATTGGATCGTCAAGTTAGGCAAAGCCGAAACGTTCGTTGGACGCGAGGTGCTCGCACGTCAACACGGCGAAGGGACTGATCGCAAATTGGTGGGATTCACCATCGACGAACGTGCAATTCCCCGACACGGCTACGGCGTGATGTACGGCGGTGTGCACATTGGCGACGTGTGCAGTGGCACCATGAGTCCGACTCTCGGCGTTCCCATCGGCACGGCGTACCTCCCTTCGGCTGCTGCCGTCGAAGGCACTACGTTCGCCATCGATATTCGTGGCAAACATTTGCCTGCGCGCGTCGTGAAGATGCCGTTTTACAAGCGGCCGTCAACCGCATGACAACACGCGTGCGCCCGGTCGCGGCGCGGCGCGGTGGACCGCACGATGATGCTGCGCCGGTCGTCGCGATCTTGATGAGCGACGTCGAGCCTGCGGTGCGTCTCAATGCGGCGCTCGAAGCACGCGGCGTACAAACCGTGACGATCTCACCGATGGATGACGTGCGCGGTGATCTGCGGCGCGCGTCACCCGACATGGTCGTGCTCACGGGTGCGCTCCTCGATCCCGCCAACGTCGCACTCGTACGACAACAGCTGTGGGACATCGTTCCCGTCGTTGGCTTCACCGACGTCAGTGATGCCGGCACGCACGACAGGCTGCGCGAACTCGGCTACGCGGAAACGTGGGCCAAACCCATCGTCGTGGACGACGTCGTCGATAACATCATGCGTCGCCTTGATCGATTGCGTTTAGCGCAGATGACCGGATTGATCGGTGAGTCGGAAGCGATTCGCGAGGTGTTGGTCAAGATCGAACAAATCGCACCGGTGTCGAGCACCGTACTGATCGAAGGCGAAAGCGGCAGCGGTAAAGAGTTGGTGGCGCGATCGATTCATCGGCTTAGTCCACGTCGCGCGAAACCGTTTATCGCGGTGAACGTTGGCGCGTTGCCGGAGTCATTGCTTGAGAGCGAACTATTCGGTCACGAGAAGGGTGCGTTCACGGGCGCGTCTGAGCGACGTCTTGGACGCTTTGAACTGGCGGATACGGGTACGCTGTTTCTCGACGAGATCGGCGAGATTCCGGGCAGCACGCAAGTGAAGTTGTTGCGTGTGCTGGAAGAGCACGAGGTCACGCGCGTTGGAGGGGTGCAAACGATTCCGATTGACGTGCGTGTGGTAGCGGCGACGAATCGGCCACTTCGTGAACATGTCGAAGAAGGCGGCTTTCGCGCGGACCTGTTTTATCGGCTCAACGTGCTGCGCATCTATCTTCCGCCACTGCGAGAGCGAAAAGACGACATCCCGTTACTCGTGCGGCGATTTGTGTCAGAATTTTCGACGCGGCATGACCGACCGTTTCATGGTATTGCTGCGGACGCCATGGCGTTGTTGATCGAGTATCCGTGGCCCGGCAATGTTCGCGAGTTGCGCAATCTCGTTGAGAGCATGGTGGTGCTCGCACCGGGACGCGAGATCACCGCCGATGATATTCCGCGCGCGATTCGCGACGGTGGTGGCCGACGGCTGTTGCCCGTGCACATCGGTCCGCTCGTGCGCGATAGTGAACGTGCGCAAGGACGCGAGTTCGAATTCATTGTGCGCTCCCTCGTCGAACTCAAGTTACAGGTCGAAGAGTTACGTCGTCGAATGGATGTAGAAGGTCGCGCGTCATCGTCGACGTGGGTCAGTGATGCGCGCGCGAGTAACGGCGGTGTACCTCTGCTTGGGGATGTGACACCGCCTCACGGACTTGTGCGGGGCATCGAGCCACGAGATGATTCAGTGGCTGCGACGGTGATCACGCTTGGTCCGGGTATGACCATGTCGGAAATTGAGCGGATCGCGATTTTGGCGGCACTGCGCGATTCGGCGGGAAATCGCCGAAAGGCCGCAGAGGTGTTGGGGATCGGTGAGCGGACGCTGTATCGGAAACTGCGCGAGTACGACGGCGAACTCGGCACTCCGGATGTGGAAAACGATGTGGAGGGCGGTACGCCCTAGACGGAGGTTGAGGTGCGCACGGATACGTCCATGCCGGACAACACTTTGGAGCAATTGGCGGCTTGCTCGAAAGCTGACTTGTCCACATATTGGCGTTGGAACTTGTCTGTCGACCCCGTTTGGTCTGATCCTTCCGCGGAGCGATCCCTGTCGATCCCAGCCAATTTTGGAATGAATCCGCCGACCCAGCCCACGCCTTCGGGCGCGATCGCCGGGAGCGTGCTACCTCTACGCCGGGCGGAAGAGTTGATCTCTACGCTGCCCGGCGTGCTTGCCGTACGCATTGTACCCAGCGACACGGGTGCGATTGACGAGATCCATGTGCTGACCACCAGCGAGGTTGCGCCGAAAAACACCGTGCGCAACATCGAGAGCGCATTGATGGCGCAGCTGGGTTTGCGCATCAATCATCGAAAGGTCAGTGTGGCGCCCTCGCTTGACCCTGTCCGCGCGGCCGATCTGCCGCAGCGGTCGCCGTCAATGACGCCGAGCGGGTCTGCCCAAGCGCCAGGGTCGCCGACAGCGGCGATCCCCGGCGCGATGGCTGGTTCGATCCTCGGGGTCGCCTCGGCGGGATACGTGTCTGCCCAGGTGGCCGACCAAGCGCCGCCGCCGGTGGCCGCCGCTGTTCCACCCTCACCAACGGCCTCAGCAAGTGTTATGGTTGGGGCCGCTACGGTTGTAGCGAGTTCTTCCGATACTCAGAGTGGAGGACGTCGACTTCTGATTTTTGAAGACGTCGAAGTGCGTCGTTCACGCACGCGCGGAGTCGTGTGTCGGGTGACACTCGCCAAAGGTGACCAAGAGTTCGTTGGCGAGTCGGAAGGACAGGAGACTGAACGTGCGCGGATCGAGCTGTCAGCGCGCGCGGCAGTGCTGGCGATTATCGAATCGATGAAGACGAGCGCCGGCGGAGACCGGATGTTGTCGTTAGAAGGCTCGAAGTTGATCGATGCATTTGACCGTGAGTTCATTTTTGTCAGCGTCGTCGCGCGCATTGGTCGCGAGTCGGTGGTGTTGACGGGAAGCAGCGAAGTACGCGGCAGTCCGGAAACGAGTGCGGTGTTAGCGGTGCTCGACGCGACGAATCGTTGGATGCATCTCGATCGGTAGTGAATACGGCGTGCGCGCATTCGGCGTGGTACGCGGATCACCTTTATCGTCTCGAATAGACGAATACCAAAAACGTCCCCCGTCATCCCGGTAGAGCGGAGCTGAGCGGGCAGGCCAAGTAGTTGAGCGGAGCCAACCACGATAGCACGAGGATCCCGAGCGGGATCGCGTGACTGACCCGTAGGGAGGTGACGCAATATGGAATTTCTGGCCCAGCTCGTAAGCGCAGTCTGGTCGTTTGTTTCGGCCGACGTACATAACTGGGGTTAATCCGTGACGGGCGGGGGACACTAAGAGCAGCC
>JANXUN010000621.1 GCA_025356185.1 Gemmatimonadaceae bacterium | reverse complement strand
ATACGCGATGTCGATCGTGTGCCCGCCGTCGCATACGGACCCGGCATCAACGCACCAACGCCATTGCGTCTCGGGCCAGAAATGGTGCAAGCATCGGCGGTGGGTCGGGTGTACATAGGATTTGGCGACCAGTACGCGATTCGTGAGTACGACGCATCGTGGACCTTGCAACGCATCATTCGGCGTGCGTGGACACCCAAGCCATTTACGTCGCGTGAGTTGAACACGTACATCGATGCGTGGATGACGTTGTGGAGTACAGAAGTTGGCGTGAAGCGCGAGCGTGATCGTCTCGCGCAGATTAACGCGCCGTACCCCGACGTGCTCCCGGCATTCGCCGACATGCTTGCAACCACAACCGGGGAGTTGTGGCTGCGTGACCCAGACTTATCGGGAGCACCTGCATGCGTGTGCCTGTCTGGAGTAACAGACCGTCCGAGCACGTGGAACGTGTTCAACTCGGACGGTCGGTGGCTCGGCGCACTTCACATGCCGCCGCGATTCACGCCGACAGAGGTGGGAAGCGACTACGTCCTTGGGCAGTCGCTCAGCACCGGCAAAGTTCTGCGCGTCGTGATGTATCGGATTGTCAAACCGCGCTAATCGTTTTGACGACCGCGACCGCGCTACTTGTTGATCCGACTCTCCACCCAGCTAATTGCGCGCGGATCCTTGCTGCGCGCCAACCACTGCACCGCCGTTTTGCGCAGCTCTCGATCGGGTAACGTTTCAGCCATCTTGAGCAGCGCGGGAATTGCTTCATCGGGCGGACGACGCGACATCGCGAAGATCGCCTGCTTGCGCACTTCGCGATCGCCGGCCGAGTAGGCGATCGAATCGAGCGTCGCCGACACCTTGTCGCCGACGACATCGCCGAGCCAGTTCAATGCGCTGCTGCGCACATCGGTCGGACGTTTGTCATCTTTCGCGATGCGCAACAGCGACTGTGCGGCGTCCACAGAATCGGCCAACGTCGCCGCCGTAATCGCACTGCGTGCGGGTCTGTCGGGACCCGACTCGGCCATGCGCAGCAACCACGCGCCCGCTTCGCGCGCCGAGATCGTTCCTAAATCGATGATGCCGGTATCGGCGCGCCACTTGCCACCAACATACGTGCGAATCTGTTTTGTTTGCGCGCTGTCGCGAATCACTACAAGGCGAACCGGGCCACGTTCGCAGGTCGGCTCGACGTCGCGAAACCCGTTAAAGTTGCCGTTGAACTCGCCGGTATAACTGATCGTGCCGGACGTTGTGCCGCTGTTGGGCCGCGTGCGAAACCAACTCATGCCGTCGCCGCACACGTTCTCGCGTGCAGCAAATGTGAATCGAATCGTTCCGACTTTGACGGCTTCAATGCGATCCGACAACGAACGCTGCGTCGCAGCGCCCTGCGCGTGTGTCGTAGTGGGAACTGCGCTGCCGACGAGCGCCGACAGCGCGAGTCCCATCGCGAACTTCACGCGCAGTGCAAAGACTGCGCGTGTCGTTGTCATTTTTCGATGATCTCTAAGATTAGCGCGACCGCGCGCGGATCTTTGCTGCGGCCTAGCGCCGTGATGATCGTTTTGCGCAGCTCAGGATTTTTTTCGCTGCGACCGATCTCGAGCAGTTTGTTGAGCCCCGAGTCGTCCTTCGTCGCGGTCAACATCAGGATCACCTGTTTGCGAATTTCCAACTCGCCGGCGCGATCGTAAATCTGCCCCAGCTGCGTGCCGGTGACACCCGCGCCGTTCAGCGAATAGATCGCACTGCGGCGAATCTCCATCGATTCTTTGCTGTTCTGCGCGATATCAACCAGCCACGCGCGGGACTCGTCAGTGCGACGGCTGGCGATCGTCTGCAACACGCGCTGCTTGAAGCGCAGCTCGTCGGCGCGTCCGTATACCTCTTTTAAGAACGCTGTGGCGTCGTCGGCCGAACGACCAGGACCTTGCATGTACCAGCTGAGTGCATCGACGCGCAGATCACTATCGGCGTTCGCGTCGAGCGCAATTTCTTTGAGCGTGGCCGTGGCACGCGGCGACTTGGAACGCGAAAGCGAATAGACCGCTTTCTTGCGCAGCTCTAAATCATCACCTTTTTTCGCAAGCTCGATCAACATCGTCGTCGCTTCTTCGGTGGGCACGTTGGCCATCCAAAACACCGCTTGCTCACGCACGTCCTTGTCGGGATCGGTCCTGGCGACGTGCAACAAAATATCGGCCGCATCGGACGACTTTTTGGACGCGACGAGCCACACCGCGGCGCGACGCAACTTTTGCGTACACGCTTCACGACGCGCCAACACTTTCTTCAAAATGGGCATTGCTTGGACGGCGTCCATGCTGGCCACCGCGTTTAGTGCATCGATGCGCTCGTCGTCTTGTTCACGCGGGCAGCCGTCGCTGGTCGCATATCGCGAGCGATCGGCCAAATTCGCGATCGCTTCCTGATCGCCGCTGCGCGCCAACTGACCGCTAATGCGTGTGTACAATGCCATCGCGTCACTGCGCGTGGAGGCTTTTGGATACGACGCCCCTTGCAGGGC
This sequence comes from Gemmatimonadaceae bacterium, assembly GCA_025356185.1. GTDB lineage: Bacteria > Gemmatimonadota > Gemmatimonadetes > Gemmatimonadales > Gemmatimonadaceae > Gemmatimonas. The sequence continues at coordinate 580 of JANXUN010000621.1, read as the reverse complement.
AAGCGCAGAACGCGCCTTCTTGAGGTTGTCATCGCCGCCGAGGCGTTGCAGTGCGAACGCATACCAATATCCCGCGTCCGGCGCGTACACCGACTTCGGAAGATCCGTCCAAATTCTCCGAAAAATGTCGGACGCCCTCTGGTACTGATCGTTCGACAACGCCTTCCGCGCTTCGCGATACAACGAATCCGCCGGATCATCTGTCTTCCACGACACCGGTGCTTGCGTACGGAAACTGCCCGATGTCGAGAACGAAGCTGACGGTGCGCCGGAAAAACTGTAGCTGAAGGACTCTCCAAAACCTGACGCCATCGACTTCGCGTACGACTCAATCGCCGCTTGCTGACCCTTCATGCTCTCACGCGCGCGCTCGATCGCAGCACGCTGCCCGTCCATACCCGCGCGGACCTGCTCTTGAATCGCGGCCATATCGATGTTGAGCATCGCCTTGGGTGCGAAATTTCCCGAGAGACCCTTCAGCTCCTCGAGTAGCGCCATCGATTCGAATCTTGCGGCGTTATACGAAGCGCTCTCGCCGATCGCCGAGATTACCGTGGTTGCCCCAGAGCGTGACAAGAGC
>JANXUN010000592.1 GCA_025356185.1 Gemmatimonadaceae bacterium | reverse complement strand
CTCCGCGCGTCGCACGCGCGACGAACGCCCTGCGTCCTGTGACTATGGAACGTGGCGCTGTGCGATACGCCGAAGGCTCGTGTCTCATCAGCTTTGGTGGCACGAAGGTGCTTTGCGCGGCGTCCGTCGAAGACGGCGTTCCCGGATGGCGTCGCGGCAGCGGCGAAGGATGGTTAACTGCCGAGTATGCGATGTTGCCTCGCGCAACACGCACGCGTTCGTCGCGAGAACGTCAGCAGGTTGGCGGTCGCACGCAAGAGATTCAACGGCTGATCGGGCGCAGTGTGCGCGCGATGCTCGATGATTTTCGGTTTGGAGAATTCACGATCAAATTGGATTGCGATGTGATCGAAGCGGATGGCGGTACGCGGACCGCGGCCATCACTGGCGCCTGCGTTGCCGTCGTTGACGCATTTGATTGGATGGTGACTTCCGGGCGACTTGCGACATCGCCGATTCAGCGACGCGTTGCTGCAATCAGTGTGGGTGTGATCGATGGCGAACCACGTCTTGATCTCGACTACGAAGAGGATGTGCGCGCTGACGTTGACATGAACGTGGTGATGAGCAGCGCCGGTCGTTTTGTGGAGGTGCAGGGCACGGGTGAACACGGCACGTTTGGACGAGAGGAGCTCAATGCATTGCTCGATCTCGCGGTGAGCGGCATTGCGACGCTCGACGACGCACAACGCCGTTCGTTAGCAACGCCGCTGCGCGCGCCGCGATAGGTCGCTCCACCGTGTACTCGTCGCGTTTCGCGTGATGCGTATGTTGCATGATGATGCGCCGATCGTTCTCGCCACGCGCAACGTCGGAAAACTTCGCGAACTTGACGCGCTCTTTGCCGAGTGGCGGCTGCGCAGTGTCTCACTCGAGGATGTGGGTATCGCGCAAACGGTCGATGAAGATGCACTCGAAAGTCACAACACGTTCACCGACAACGCGCTCGCGAAAGCACGTTGGTTTCACGTGCGCACTGGTGGTCGCGTGATTATGGCCGACGACTCCGGGCTGTGTGTCGACGCGCTCGCCGGCGCGCCGGGCGTGCACAGCAAACGATGGAGCGAGCATGCGCTTCCGCCGGGTGTTGACGTTGACGCGTTTAACAACACTTTTTTGTTGGAACAGTTGGCCCGCGCGGAACGCGGGGCCAACGGGAGTCGGCGCGCGCGATACGTGTGCGCAGCGGCGTGCGTGAGCCGTGACGGCGAGTGTGTGGCACTCGGCGAAACGCACGGAGAGATTCTGCATGCGCCGATCGGTTCGTCGGGATTCGGATATGATCCGTTGTTTCGCGCTGATGATCTCGCCGCGACATTTGCGGAGGTATCGCGTGCGCAGAAGTCAGCGGTGAGTCATCGTGGTCGCGCGTTTCGCGCGTTGTTTGCATTGCTGCGGTTCGCGGTTGACCCACGGGGGTCGGCGGGATAACATTCGCCGCCGCGGATCTTGGTGGTTGGGAGCTGCGGTCTTCGGGGCGTAGCGTAGCCCGGTATCGCGCCTGCTTTGGGAGCAGGAGGTCGCCGGTTCGAATCCGGCCGCCCCGACGTGCAGGTGAGTACGGTTCCCGCGGGTTTCCCGTATGGAAGATCAGCGGTGGACGCAGGCGCCAGTAGCTCAGGTGGATAGAGCGGCAGCCTTCTAAGCTGCGGGTCGGGGGTTCGAGTCCCTCCTGGCGCGCTGGGAATAGAGCGCGCGAGGCGGTTTGGCGGAGTAGCACCCTTAGCTCAATGGTAGAGCAGCTGACTCTTAATCAGTAGGTTCTAGGTTCGAGTCCTAGAGGGTGCATTGAAGGGTTCGCGTGGATAGGCGAACACAGGTGTGGGGATCGTATGATGCCGCTTGCGAGAAAGCAGGTGGTGTGATTACGATGCGGGTCTAGCCACTCGGTGACGGTGTGTTGCGCAGGCAATGCTCGTATGGTGGATGAAGTGGTGGTGAGGATGGGCTGGTTGCCCAAAAGGGGTTGCGCTTTCTAGACTGGCGGGCTAACTTCGCCACCCCTCCGCCGGACTGTCGTCGACGCATCGTAGAATGCTGTCAGGCGCGAATCGGCCGAGGTTGCTTCAAAACACGATGAACTACCAGCGGATAAGGGCTTGACTCGGTGAAGCAAGCAGGTTAAATAGTAAGTCTGCCGCGGAAAACGTGGCGAAACGATAAAGTTAAGTTAAGTAACCGCAAGCGGTTACGAGATCATAGAAGGAAAGAAGTACCGCTATTTGACAATCGATATCGAGAAACAAAGGATGTGCAGGGCGGTTTCTTTGACCTGTGGCTCTGTCAGGGTTACGGGTAGAAACTATACTGACAATTTTTGTGATTCCGCGTGAGATCAGCGCTTCGGTGCTGAACCGCGCAGGAAGAGCCTATTGAACTATCCATTGGAGAGTTTGATCCTGGCTCAGGACGAACGCTGGCGGCGTGCTTAACACATGCAAGTCAAGGGGACCCGCAAGGGTAACCGGCGAACGGGTGCGTAACACGTGAGCAATCTGCCTAGATGTGGGGGATAGCCGGCCCAACGGCC
>JANXUN010000579.1 GCA_025356185.1 Gemmatimonadaceae bacterium | reverse complement strand
ACGATTCGCGATAACTGCGAGCGACACGCTGCGGCGCTTCAGCGACTTGCCGACAGGCGTGAGCAAGCGGGTCAGGGCGTTTCCGAACTGGTGAAGAAGGCGGCCGCCAGTGTGCTTGGCGTCGGCGCTGCGGCGATCGATTTTGTTCGCACTGAGAAGATGCCAAAGAATCTCCGTGACGATTACACGGCGATTTCGCTCGCCGTCATTGGTTATGTGATGTTGCACACGACCGCCATGTCGTTAAGCGACCACGAAGTTGCCGATCTCGCACATGCGCATTTGCAGGATCACACGAAAGCGGTGATGACGCTACATAACATTATCCCCGCGACCGTTATTCGCTTCTTGCAAGCCGAAGGCTTGCCCGCGAAAAGTGACGTGCTGCCCGCCATTGCCGACAACCTCGAGTCGGTGTGGCACGCCCATTCCGGAGTTCCCAGTGTCAGTGTGCAAGTGAACACGCAGAAAGTGCGAGCGGAGCGGTAAAGCGCGCGGCGAAAAAATATTCGCCGCGCGCTTTTCGCTGTGTGTCCGTACGTCGCTGACTGTCCGAGCCTGTCAGCTGCCCTGCATGTCCCTCGGCGTTGCATAGTTCATTGGCGACGTAGGGCGCGAGGACGCCTCGCGCGGTCGTGTCGCGTGATCAATGAACTCCTGCGCCGCGACCATCGCGCGGTCGGTAACCATTCCGATCAGCCCCGCTTTAAGACGGTGCCACTCTGGAGCGAGCTGACCACGAGGCTCGCCTATCCCCTCGTGCCCACGCATCGGACGGATCTTTGTCGATTGCGCGCGCGAGCGAGCGGTCAGCGCGCCCACAACTGCGCCCAAGACCATGGCGGCGCCCAAGGTTTCCACCGGTCGCGTACGCACGTGGTGACGCCAATCGACGGCCTCGCTTGCGCGATGGCCAATCGACTCCAGACTCGTGCGCAATTGCGCTTTCTCTACCGTCAGCTGCTTTTCTAAGCTCATCGTTTCTACACTCATGCGAGTTCCCGAAAGATGTACATGTCGTCCTTTTAGGTCCGTGAGCGTGCAGCGCTCAGTAACGCAAAAGCGACGATAAACGCAACGGCCGCAATGATCAGCACAGCCATCCATGTCGCCATCAGCGTGCTGAGCACAAGCACAGCGGAGATAATCGATAAAACGACGCCGATGAATAACACAACACTGGCGCTGGCGATCAGCGCTACGCGTCGCGCGGCGACGCTCACCTCTTGCCGTGCTTGCGCAAAGGCAAGACGCACTTCTGTGCGCATGATGCCCTGCGCCTGTCCAGCCACATCACCAAGCAGCTCGCCCAACGGCACGTCGGGCGAGAGACGGTCGCTCCGACGTATGCTGGAGATGTCCATGGTTACGACTGCGACCGAGTCAGTGAGCGCCCGACGATTAATCCAAGCGCCATTGCCGCTAAAATCGACTTGCCCGGGTGATTCTTTGCGACCTCGGTGATGTCTGTCATCACGTCCCGCGCATGCATCTCGCGTACGTATTTGCCCGTCGCATCTAGGGCGTTCGCGGTGCTGTCTACTATGCTCGCCACGCGTCCGCCTTTCATGCCATCTGCATTGTTGTGCAAGCGTGTGGCCGCTTTGTCAAAGGCCCCAGCAATGGCTTCGCGCTTGCCCGACGCGTCGTCGGGATGTGCGTTGAATACTTCCGGTGTGTGCTGCATCGTGTCGTCCATGAGTTCTCGCTCCGTAACGGTGGTATTCGTAACCAGTTGAAACGAACGATGCATCGCAACGCGCGTTGCGTCGCCCGACGAAGGATTCGTTCGTACATGCTACCCGATACAAACAGTCTGATCTATCGACCGAAAGGATGGTTTTCTCCACGTACGCGAGAGAGTGAGCCGTCGAATAGCGTGTCGCCCGGAAGTAAGAACGAGATCTTCTCGTGCGCGCCTTGCTGCGATCACACACAACTCCCTCGATTGGCGCAGCTATGCGCGTCTCGAAAAGAGTAGGACTGTTGCGTCCAGTTCTCATGGCGTGAAATCGTTGCAGATTGATGAACTATCGGGCAATAGCATGTGTGTAATTGCGGTCGATACACTTACCGCACCGGAAACCTTGCGCAGCAATTCGCAGCTCGTCCACAGATCCGGCGTGAATACGAGCACAATTCCAGGAGTTCGAAAATTATGGACGAGCACTCACCACTAGTAATCGCAACGGGAGATCAGCTCCTGCTCGCGCGCACGCGACGCAGTTTCCTTAAGACCTTGGGCATTGGAGGAAGTATTGTATTTCTTCCATCGGTGTTCGCTGCGTGCCACGATAAGAAGACGACGACAGAGCCGATTGTCACGACGCCGTACAAACTCGATTTGTCGACCGACATTGGCATCCTGAACTATGCCTATGCGCTTGAGCAACTCGAGGCCGCCTTCTACACGAGCGCGATCTCATCGCCCGGATATGCGGGGCTATCGGTGAACGAGCAGGAAGTGATCAGCGACTTGCAAAAGCACGAAGTCATCCATCGGGAATTTTTCAAGCAAGTACTTGGTTCGAGCGCCATTCCAATCATCGCATTCAACGCCACGACGGTCGCATCGATGACCGCAACGCGAGATGTGCTGCTCAAGACCTCGCAATTGCTCGAAGACACTGGTGTGTCGGCGTACAACGGAGCGGGCAAGTATCTCACGAGCGCGGCGTACTTGCTCGTCGCTGGCAAGATCGTATCGGTAGAGGCGCGCCATGCTGCCGCGATCCGCGACATTCGTGATGGTGCAAACGGTCGCTTGTTCGCCGGTGACGACGTGGTGAATGCGAGTGGACTTGACGTGAAAGCCGAGCCCGACACCGTGCTCGCGTCGGTCGTCTCGCTGAATGTTGTGACCAGCGCGTTGTCCATCGGCACGCTGCCTTCCCAGAGCAAGCGCACCGCTGATCAGACCGCACCCACGCCGGCCTAACGTCGAATCTTCGACATGGAGAATTGGAACATGAACGTGACTGACCAACCTGTGCTTGACACCATCGATCCCGAATTGATCGACCGTCTGGTAGACCGAAACGAAGAAATCGCGAACGGTGCGTGCGTTCCGTCCGGCGTCGTAGCAGCGCTGGCGATCGGATCAGTGCCGATTGCGCTTGCCGTCCTAAGTCAAAATCTCTACGCGCAAGCACTTCCGGCCGCGATCAAGAACGTGCTCGATTTTGCTCTCGCGCTGGAAATCTTTGAAAACGAATTTTACAAAGCCGTTCTTGGCACGAGCGCCTCGTCTGCACAAAACACGGCCTTCGCGCCCGTTCGTGCACTCGCGGCCGCCGTGCCGGGAGCGGTGGGCACGCTGCAGCAAATTCAGAAGCATGAAGCGGCACATGTTGCGACGCTGTTGGCCACGGGTGCGACGAACGTGTTCAATCTCAGCGAAACTAGCTTTGACTTTACGGGCAATCGCAGTGCGACTGGCGGCGGCCCATTCGGCAAGGCGACGACGGACCTGGCCTTTCTGCTAGAAGTTGCGCAGGGCGCCGAGGACACTGGAGTACGCGCATATAAAGGGCAGGCGGGCAACCTCATTTCGAATTCAACGATTCTCGAAGCGGCGTTGCGTATCCACTCCGTGGAAGCGCGACACGCAGCGCGCATTCGGCGCATGAGACGCGCGGCAGCGGGCGCGCCCGTCTCTGTCCGGTACAGCGGCACCGTTCGCGGTGGCGAGCGCGCCGCGGCAGGTGGAACAGACCTCGGCACGGCCAACCCGACGGCCGTTGGCGCCGCATTTGACAAGATTTATGGGGCTGGCTCGAATCCGACGACCGCGCCGTCTGAGGCGAATACCATGCAGGCAGGCATAGATGTCGCCACGCTCTCGGGCGGCTCATTTGGCATCGAGGCCGCACAGGAGGCGTTCGATGAACCCCTCGATCGTGGCGATGTGATCGCGATCGTGCAGCCGTTCTTTATTCCCAACATCAGCTAACAACGACGCCGTTGTTTGCGAATAAAAAGCGCCCGACGGAATTCACGTCGGGCGCTTTTCGTTGG
>JANXUN010000555.1 GCA_025356185.1 Gemmatimonadaceae bacterium | reverse complement strand
TTCGGATCATACTCGTGTACGTACCCTGCCTGTTCGAACACCACGACACCGGCACCCGCGTCAAGTGACTTGACATCGAAGTCGTTGTACTTGGTGATCTGCGAAAGCTTCTTCGACTTCGTGTCGTAGCTGTACACATTCGACACGCCGTCGCGATCGGACAGGAAGTACACATTGTCGCCGATCCACGCTGGATCCATTTCTTTACTGCCCGCGAACGGCGTCGTGTCCATCGCTGCACTTTTCAAATCCATAATCCAGATCGGGCGGTTTTGTCCGCCGCGATAGTTGCGCCGTTCTTCATCCCACGATGCCGGCATGCGATACGCGATGCGCGAACCATCGGGGGAAATTTTTCCCTGATTCGCGCGCGGCATTGGCATCACCGTCTCAACGCCACCCCCTACCGGAATTGTCCAAAAGCGTGGCGCGCCAGTGGGTGCCCACGTCGCACGCGATGACGAAAACACGATCGACTTGCCGTCTGGCGTCCATCCTTGCACTTGATCCGCACCCGGATGCCACGTGAGTCGTGTGGGTTGTCCACCTTCGGTCGGCACGACGTACACATCGGTGTTGCCCGCGTACTCGGCGCTAAACGCGACGAGCTTGCCGTCTGGCGAAAGCTTTGGACTGTGCGTTTGCCCCTGGAAGCTCGTGAGTCTGCGCGCCGCGCCGCCCGCACGGTCCACCACCCACACGTTATTGGCGTACGCAAACGCGATGTGTTGCGCGCTGACCGACGGCGTTCGCAGCAGTCGCGTTCCGCCCGCTTGGGCCGCGGCGAGAGAGGCGGTGACCAGCGTGGCGACGCTGGCGATACTGATCGCTGCGACGAGTTGATACGCGACGCGCGAGCGGGTCGAGTGAATAAGACGCATTGGCGAGATCCTGACGAGGCGAGGCAGTTGGGCGGGAAGGTACGACGCCGATCCTACTGCACCGACCTCAGTAAGGCCAGACGTCGCCGGTCGACGTGGTACGAAGCGTGAAGTTCGCGACGTCACGCGTATTGCTCGTCCGCATCCGTTTATCGCCATCCGAGCGCCGGTCGAGCGCAATGCGCACCGAGTACTCCGCGTCCGGCGCGAGCCTTGGCAGTGCGAGGTCGGCCAGCGGCAAGTAAAAACGATATTGCATTGGAGCCGGAATCCATCGTCCGTTTTTCATGTCGTCGTCTAGGCGCGGACGCATCGGCAAAAGACTTCGGGCTACGATCGCGTCCGGCTCGCCCCCGCCCCGCATCCGTTTCACCTCGACGTACACCATCCCCTCGTCGCGCGACCACGTCATCTGCCTTTGCGTCAGCCACAACTCCAACGCCTCGGTGCCAGGCGCCAATGGGTGACGCTTGAGCGAGTCGGCAAACGGGTTTCTCGGATCATGATCCAACACCCACTGACTCGTCAACCGCGCGCCGCTGTTGGTGTATTGCTCGAGGGGTAGATCTGCAAACCCGCCAAGCTGTTGACGTACCGTCGACGTCAGGTCGTCGTGCGTGTTTATGAAATTCGTCAAGATCACTCCCAATGAACTGGGAAGACTCAGCGAACCGTGCGTGCCGCCAAGCGAAATAATGCGGTCGGTGATAGCCGCAAACCCGAGTCCGATGCGATATAGCCACGGACACCAATATCGGCGCGGAATTGAGCGTGACGTTCACATGCCCTCGCGGAATACGCACAACTGCTACGGGAAACGTCACCGCGGCGGTGTACGCAATCCACGTCGGCACATCGGCGAATCCGTCGTCGTCAAACACGTTGTCGTTGTGCATCAACTCTACCAACTCATGATACCCAAGCAGATCGCCGCGCTCGGCACGATAGCGATAGCGATCGCCGAACGTCGAGCGCCGTGTGACGGACAGAAATCGTCGCGCTTTGCGTTCCTTGCAATGCGATAAACGTGCTGTCGTTCAGGCGATACGAGGTGAGTTCGACGCCTTCCATATCGGCAAAGACACTCGCAAGTGACGAGACTGCATCTGCGTTGCAAAACACACCGAAGCCGGTCGTTACGCCGTCGACGCTGAATGCAACGTCATTCGCACTTTTGATCGATTCACCGACGTGAAAACCGCGCGCCTTGGCCGCTTTTTCCACCGGCAAGAAGGCGGCACCGGGCGACTTGTTGTGGCCGTGATCGGACAGCAACACGATCTTCAGCGATGTGCCAACACGACGCTGATACTCCTGTTGCAATGCACGCAACTTGTCGTCGAGATGTGTGAGATACGCGTCCAGATCGCCGTTCGTGTGTTGCAGCGCATCGGGCCCTACGTTGTACGCATAGAGCGTTTCGCGTCCACCGTAGGAAAAAACAATGTGCACAACGTCATAGAGTTCGTGGCGCGCCGTGTAGTTGGACGCGACGTATGCACTCAGATGATGAAACTTGGTGCCGAACGCGATATCCATACGCTCTTCAAACTCGATTGGCGTACTGGCGTCCATCTGCCCGCCGACGAGCGACTGATATGCGTTGATGAAATAGATGCGTTGGTACCCGATCGGCGGTTGGAGGCCCAGAATCTCGTGCCACGCAATGTCGCTGATTGACGGAAACGTGGAGACGAGCCGGCTGGGCGCGCGAAACTCCGCGAACAGTCCCCGCTCGCGCGCGGCGACGATGTCGCTGTAGTCGATGCCGTCAAGCGCCAACACCAAACGGCGCGGCACGGTACGAGTTGAGGTTGGCCGCGCGCCGGTCGCGGGTTGCAGCGATTGCGCGCACGCCGAGGCCAGCACCAGCGCTGCAACGAGGAGAGTACGTGGAGTGCGTTTCACGCAGCGTCGTACGTACGCGGCGCTCCGGAGTTCCGCTGAGTCGATCAAGAGGTGCACGGGCGATGTCCATGCGATATCATTTGCCACACTGAATCGAAAAGTCTTCGGTCTGCCGTCGTCTATCATTGGTCTTCGGTCTACCGTCTTCTATCTTCGGTCTTCGGCACCTCGTCTCCCGTCTCCGCTCTCCCGTCTCCCGTCTCCCCTACATGTCCAAGATCAAAGTAGTGCACCCGGTCGTCGAAATGGACGGCGACGAGATGACCCGGATCATCTGGCAGTTTATCAAAGACAAGTTGATCCTGCCATATCTCGATGTACAGCTGGACTACTATGACTTAGGTATTGAGCATCGCGACGCAACGGGCGATCAGGTCACGATTGATTCGGCCGAAGCCACCAAGCGTCACGGCGTCGCGGTCAAGTGCGCGACGATCACGCCCGATGAAGCACGCGTCGAAGAGTTCAAGCTCAAGAAGATGTGGAAGAGTCCCAACGGCACCATCCGCAACATTCTTGGCGGCGTGATCTTTCGCGAACCGATTATCATCTCGAATATCCCGCGACTCGTGCCTGGCTGGACCAAGCCGATTGTTGTCGGTCGTCATGCGCACGGCGATCAGTACAAAGCCACCGATTTCAAGGTGAACGGACCGGGAACGGTCACGATCACGTACACGCCCGCTGACGGCAGCGCGCCCATGGAAATGCAGGTCGCCAAGTTTGGCGCCGACGGCGGCGTGGCGATGGGGATGTACAACTTCAACGATTCGATTCGCGACTTTGCGCGCGCAAGTCTGACGTACGGATTGCAGCGCAACTATCCCGTGTATTTGAGCACGAAGAACACCATTCTCAAAGCATACGACGGCGCGTTTAAGGACATTTTTGAGCAGGTGTTTGTCGACGAGTTCAAATCACAGTTCGACAAAGCAGGTCTCACCTACGAGCATCGGCTCATCGACGACATGGTGGCGTCGGCGCTCAAGTGGGAAGGCGGCTACGTGTGGGCGTGCAAGAACTACGACGGAGATGTGCAGTCGGATATCGTCGCGCAGGGCTTTGGTTCGCTCGGCCTGATGACCAGCGTGCTGATGACGCCCGACGGCAAGACGATGGAGGCCGAAGCGGCGCACGGCACGGTCACGCGCCACTATCGCGAACATCAGAAGGGGAATAAGACGTCGACGAATCCGATCGCGTCGATCTTTGCGTGGACGCGCGGCCTGGCGCATCGCGGTAAGTTGGACGGCACGCCTGCGCTGATTCAGTTCTCGCATGCGCTGGAGGCGGTGTGCATCGAAGCCGTCGAAGCAGGCGAGATGACGAAGGATCTTGCCGTGTTGATTTCTAAGAACTCTCCGTATTTGTCGACCGAAGATTTCTTAGACGCGATCGACCGGAGACTGCAGGCGAAGATGGCGTAAGCGCTTAGTGCTGACCGCGATCTATGGTATTCGCGATAAGATTGACAAAGTCGGCGTCTGAGGAGATCGTCGGTAGGTCGTCCATGCGAATCGTGTAGCCGTAGTTGCGCGCGATCGATTCGTACAGCGGCACCCGATGTCGCACGAGTTCCTCAAATCCCCAGACGGCAAACGCGGTGGGATCGACCGCGTCATCGTCGGAGACGTGGTGTAAGGCTTTAAACTCGACCCACTTTTCTTCGAGAAACGCGGGCGAGTAGTACATGGGCTTCGGTTGCTGTCGAAAACGCTCAATGAGCATTTGCGTGTGTCGTTCGTTCCCCGAGATGTAAACCATCACGGTCTTCTCGGCGAGCGTCGACAGCACTGGATCGTTCGCGTCATGCACATCCACCACTTCGCACAGACTGCCGCCCGAATCGCACACAAAATGCGGGTAGTCGTAGATTGTGTGCGCGCGGTCTATGAATTCAGGAATGTCGAGGAGCGCTCGAATTTCTGCGTCGCGATGTTGCGATTGGCGCGTGCAGTATTCGGCGAACGGAATGCCGCCCAGCGACGGGTTGCCCGGTGTGCCGAGGTACGTCGACAGCGGACTGAGATTCTCAAACGAAATGTTGGAGCGAATGTAAATCGAATCGGAGCGCAGCAACTGTCGCAGAAACGGCACCTTCATCGCTTCGCGCTTGAAGTTGTCGACGATGTGCTCGCCCATGTACCGCGTTCCGATGCGGTAGTCGACCGAATACTGAAACCAGTCGTGTTGCTGCAGCAAACCGGCAACAGTTGTTTTGCCAACGCCCGACATACCAAAAATGGTGACGGCGTAGTGCTGCTGATCCCGAAAGGCCTGACCTGTTGAGAATCTCATACTGGATACTGAAGGGTCGACAGCTCGTTAGCCAGAGGCGATGGTTTCGAGCGCTTCCCATCGCTCTATCAGCCTTGCCAACCGTATCTCAAACTCGGCAAGTGCGCGGTTCGCGGCGAGCACTGCTGCTCCATCGCGCATAAGCGACGGATCTGACAGCGACGCTAACACCGTCGCCCGTTCACGTTCGACCGCATCGATTTGCTCTGGGAGCGCTGTCAATTCCTGCGTTTCTTTATACGACAACTTTCGCTTCTTCGTCGTTGACGTCGCTTTGGTGACTGCGGCCTTCGGGGCCGTGGGCAATATCGGAGCGGCGCGCTGGCGCAACCAGTCTGTGTATCCACCGACGTACTCATTCACGCGGGCCTTCCCCTCGAACACCAACGTGCTGGTGACCACGTTGTCGAGAAACGCGCGATCGTGGCTGACGACAATCAACGTGCCCTGATACTCGAGTAGCCGATCTTCCAGCAGGTCGAGCGTTTCGAGATCGAGATCGTTTGTCGGTTCGTCGAGTACGAGCAAGTTGAACTGGCGCGTGAATAAGCGCGCGAGAAGCAAGCGATTGCGCTCGCCGCCCGAGAGTGCGCGAATCGGTGTACGTGCGCGATCGATCGGGAAAAGAAAGTTTTGCAAATAGCCGTGCACATGCTGTCGCATACCACCCACGGTGACAAATTCTGCGCCGTCGGCGATGCTATCAAAAACTGTCGTGCTGTCGTCAACCTGCTCGCGCAGTTGATCGAAGTACGCGATCTCGAGGTTGGTGCCGAGTTTGATCGTGCCGCTGTCGGGCGCAAGTTCGCCAAGCAGCAATCGAATCAACGTGGTCTTGCCCGATCCGTTTGGGCCGACGATGCCGACACGATCACCGCGCGTGATGATGGTACTGCAGTCACGAATGATATCACGCGTGACCGCGTCAGTTGTCCGCGCAAACGACACGTGCTCCGCTTCCACGACCAATCGTCCAGATCGCTCGGCGCTTTGCAACTGCACGGACGCCGTTCCAACGCGTTCTCGTCGTGCGGATCGTTCAGTGCGCAGCGCTTCGAGTGCACGCACGCGTCCTTCATTGCGTGTCCGGCGCGCTTGAATGCCCGTGCGAATCCACACTTCCTCTTTCGCCAATTTGCGATCGAACTCCGCCCACTCTTTCGCTTCGGCCGACAGAGCGGCGTCCTTGCGTTCACGATACAGGTCGTAGTCGCCTCCCCAATCGGCGAGCACCCCGCGGTCGAGCTCAACGATGCGCGTCGCCACGCGACGAAGGAATGCGCGATCGTGCGTGACGAACACCAGCGTCATCGCGCGATCGATGAGATAGTTCTCCATCCACTCAACGGCATCGATGTCGAGATGGTTGGTGGGCTCGTCGAGTAGCAACACGTCCGGCTGACGCACGAGCGCACGCGCCAGCAGTGTTTGACGTTTGCGTCCTCCCGAGGCTTCTCGAAACGGGAATTCCGCGTCCAGCGCGAGATGTTCCAATACCAGTTCAACGCGCGTGTGAATGTGCCACGCATCGGCGGCATCGAGCGCGCGGTGCAACCGATCGACATCGCGCAATGCGGCGTCTGTGTGCGTATGCGCAAGTTGATGACTCGCGTGATGATATTGCGCGAGCAACGCGCCCGCCGGACCCACGCCCGCAGCGACCACATCGAAAATGGTGCCGTGCACATCAGAAGGAATGTCCTGCTCAAGTCGCGCGACGCTCATCCCACCGTGACGCACGATCTCGCCGCTGTCAGGCGCGAGCGTAC
>JANXUN010000545.1 GCA_025356185.1 Gemmatimonadaceae bacterium | reverse complement strand
GTACGCTGGCGTCCCAACAGTCATGCCTGTCTGCGTGGCGGTCTCCGCGCCGACCGAACCAAGCGCCTTTCCGATGCCGAAGTCCGCCACTAACGCATGCCCGTCCTGCAGCATGATGTTGTCGGGCTTGATATCGCGATGCACGACGCCGCACTGATGCGCGTGCTCCAACGCGCCGGCGACTTCGCTGGCAATCCGCACCGCGTCCGCGACCGGTAGCATGCGTTCGCGATCCAACCGGTCGCGCAGCGATTCACCGCGCACCACCGGCATCACGTAGTACAATGTCTCGCCCGCCTGTCCGGAGTCGAAGAGCGGCAGGATATGCGGATGGCTCAGCTTGGCAGCCATTCGAATCTCGCGGAGAAAGCGCTCAGCGCCGAGCGCCGCGCCGAGGTCGGGATGCAGCACTTTGATCGCGACATCACGATCGTGTTTAATGTCGTGCGCGAGGTACACCGTGGCCATGCCGCCCGCGCCGAGCTCGCGATCAACGCGATATTGGCCCGCGAGGGCGGCGGTAAGGCGCTCGAAAGACGTCATGTCTCGTTACATCTTCGCGCGGGCACGGTTGGCCGCTTGGGCAAAGTGCAGGAAATACCGTTCGAGCCCATCGGCAGAATCTGCTGACACGTCAGGATCGAAGAACAGTCGACAGAACTCCTCACGCGCCCGGAGAATCTCACGTGTGCGATGTCCCATCCATCGTGCGTCAGTCGCCGTCAAGTCAAACAGCTCGAGCGCGCGAGCCAGAGCTGCATCAAAGCGTGCGCTGTTGTTGGCCTGGTGCGCGCGGATCGTTCGGCCCACTTCGCTGCCGACGTTGGCCATCTGTTCGCTCACACAGAGCGCGCCCCAACGCTCGGCGAGGTTGCCATGCAACACGTGCGTCATTCGTCCGCCACGAGAGCCGCCAGCACCTCACGAATGCGTTCCTGGATGTCCAGACGGTCAACGCCACGCGAGCGGTTTCCTTGCGCGGGCCGGACATTGATCATCGAGTCGAACTCCAGCCATGTGTCCGCGGCTTCAGCCGGGTACAGGTTAATCCCCCACAGATCGCCTTGGCGCGACCCATCAGCGATGAGCACCGACTCCTCGTCCGAGTGAAGTTCGCCACCGATCGCCATCACGCCGCGGCCAATGTCGATCACTGCTTTCACGAGATCGCCAAAGCCACCCAGCGCGCGTCGCGCGATTGCCTCACGGGGACTTCGTGTTCGAACAATTTCGATGCTGAAGTCTGCCATGCTGGAAGATAGGGCGCCGCCGCGGAAGAAAGCCAAGTTCACGGTGAACGAGGAAGTGATGCGGCGTGAGAGAAGTTCGGTACCGCCTAGCGCTACGCGTTGTCCGTCCTCATTCCAACATATCGCCTGTGAACCCGGGTTGACTCTCGCCCGCCCAGTCATCGTCTGGCCGCCACGCGCCGCCGCGCCAGCTCCGGCCAGTTGAGCATCACCATGAGGTCACGGCGCCCCTCGTTAGCGAACCGTTGCATCAGGAACTGCTGACCGCCCGGGAATACATCATAGGCGACTGCCAGGTTTTCCTTGCGGTAGACGTCGGCGAACAGCGTGTCGCGTCGCACCACCTCGGCGCGCGCGTTGAGGCCGGCGAACATCATGCGAGACGGTCCACGGTAGTAGATGCCGCTGCCATCTGGGGCCCACACGGGCTCGGACCCACCCCCCACCGAGACCTGCACGCGCCCGCCCGAGCCCGTTACCGGACGTATGTACAGCTCGAATGCGCCGGTCTCGTCGCTGGCATACGCGAGGAACTCACCATTGGCGAGAAGCGCGGCGTCTCTTCGTCGGCGCTCGTCGCCACCAAAGGCTGCGCCACCCGGGGTGAATCGGCGGGTGCCAGCAAAAGATCTCCAGGCGCGCCGTAGCCCAACACGCGCATCGCGATCGAACCATTTGCCGACGACACCGACGCGTCTTCCACTCCATCCTTCGACACGGTAGGGAGCAGTTGACGCGGACCACTCAGATCCCACGGGATCCACGCGACCTGTCTGGACGTCCCCTGACCCAAACTGTTGTTGAAAGCCGTAGCAAGGAATCCCACCTGCTTGCCGTCGCGACTCCATCCAAACGGGCGCACGCCACTGTTGTTGGTGGTGAGCCGCGACAGCGCCTTGCTGGCGAGGTCGAGCACCCACACGTCGTACCCCCCGGTTTCTCCACCCACTTCTACCGCAACGCGCCGACCGTCAGGTGAAACGCGCGGCCAGCTGTACAGCCTGGGCTCGGCCAATACCCGCTCCTGACCCCGACGATCCACCGCCACCAGCACCGTCCGACGACCGTATCCCCCACCGCCAAACACCAGCGTGCCTTCGTCGGATGCCGCCGCGCTGATGCCCCGCACTGACTGTTGCACGCCGTCAGCGAGCGGCACCGGCGGACTGGTGACCTTTTTGTCTCGAGGCGAGAACGGGAAGGCAACGAGCGCGCCTTGTTGGCCGACAAGCAGGAAGCCATTGGCAAACCCGAGCGCGCGTCCCTCAATGCCGAGCGGCGTGATTTTTCCGTTGTCGACATTCACGACGGCTACACTGGTCGGCTGTTGCCCGCCATCGCGAGCACTGATCGTGAAGACAACTGTCCGGTCTCCTGGCAGGAACATCGCGCTGCTAAACGTCGCACCACTGCCGGAGTCGGGGCGCGCTACGAGCGACGTGTCGCCCGCCGATGTGCTGCGCCAGATGGCATTGTCGCGAATGAATAAGATTTCGCCCCGTTCGCCCCAATCGGTGGCCGTTGCCCGCTTCGCGACCAGTCTCCTCGGCCCACCCCCCGAAGCGAGAATGAACACGTCACTCATCAATGACGAGAACAGTAGCTCCGTACCGGCGGGGTTCCATCGTACAGTGATCGCGCCCTCCGTACCTCGCACGCGACGCGGCACCGTGTCGTCCAAAGCGCGCACGTAAATAACACTCGTGCTGTTGTACCCTCCGATGTATGCTAGCTGGGAGCCATCGCGAGAGAGGGCCACGCGTCGCCACGCATTCATCGCTACTACGCGCTGTGAATCCGGGATGGCGAGCGCCAGTGTTGACACGCGTGTTGGCGGCGCGGGCGTACGCCCATGCCCACGCGGCGGCCGCGCTACTCACGATCGTGGCAAGCGCAAGCGCTGCCACCAGTCGGCGTGACCTTCCGACCGACGCGCGCGAGTTTGCGCTTCCTGATGCGTATGCTGCGTCAAGCCCCGCGGTGGCTTCGACGTGCTGGAGGGCATGCGCGAACTCGGCGGCGCTGCTGAAACGATCGGCTGGCAACTTGGCCAGCGCGTGCAGCACCGTGGCTTCGATGTGGCGCGGGAAGGTATCGCGCACCGCGGTTGGACTCGATGGCCGCTCGGTGAGCACCTTGGCGACAATCGCCTGCACCGTTGACCCGGTGAACGGCGGGTCGCCGACGAGCATCTCATATGTCACGGCACCCAGCGCGTAGATGTCGCTGCGTGCGTCGATGGTGCGTTCGCCCATCGCTTGCTCGGGGCTCATGTAGCTTGGCGTGCCGAGCGAGAGTCCCGTTTGCGTCATGCGTTGACCACCGGCGCTTTGCACCGCGAGCGCGATGCCAAAGTCTGCGACCAATGCGCTGCCGTCATGCAGGAGAATGTTTTCCGGCTTGATGTCGCGATGAATGACATTCTGTCGATGCGCGTAGTCGAGTGCACTCGCGACTTCGCGTGCTATGCGCACCGCGTCGGCGATGGGCAATTGTTTTTCGCGATCCAGTCGCGCGCGCAACGTTTCGCCGGTTACAAGCGGCATCACGTAGTACAACAATCCGTCGGCGTCGCCGCTGTCGAGCAGTGGCAGAATGTGCGGATGTTGTAAGCGCGCGGTCGTGCGGATTTCGGTTAAGAAACGCTCCCCGCCGAGCGCCGCGCCCAAGTCGGGATGCAACACTTTGATCGCGACATCGCGATCGTGCTTGAGATCGTGCTTGAGATCGTGCGCGAGGTACACGGTGGCCATGCCGCCGGCACCGAGTTCGCGGTCGACGCGGTACTGGCCAGCGAGGGAGGCGGTCAGGCGGTCGAACGTCGTGCTCATGTGTCGCGGTTGAAAGGTCCGATCACGCTTACGGCACGATCAGCGATACGCTCGAGCTGATCCAACAATTCGGGTTCTTCCTTAAGCGCAGCAAGCTCGGTGAGCTCGGTGCGGATCTGTGCCCAGTGCAGCGCTCCGCGCTGTTTGAAGATCACACCTTCGATATCCACCCAGTCTTGCGGTCGCGCCGCGAACGCCTTGTGTACGATCAAATCTTCTGCCGAACACGTCCGCAACGTAGCCCCAGGCAAGTACTCAAACATTGACGCGCGTTCAATACTGCGTTCCTCGAATGGCATCGCGCCGAGTGCGACGTCGATACCAAAGCCGTCCGGTGTTCGCAACAAGAGCACGCGATTGGTCGCGGCAAACTGCGCGGCATCAGGAATGCGGCTTGTGAACTCCTGCAGCAATACGTCGACATACTTCGCCTCCTCGCCGAATCCGGTCAACAATGTCAGGTCGAGATCGTTGGTCAGTCTCGGCGTTCCCCAGCGGTAGTTCGCGATTCCGCCAATAAAACAGTAGCGCCAATGGTGAGCAGCAAGCACCTGTTCCAGCGCTGCGCCAGCGCGCAACAACGTCTTCATTTCAGCGGGACCGACTGTCCCGCGCGGCGAAACAGCGCCTGTTGTCGGATCAACCCTGAAGACGTCTCACGTCCGCGCTCGCGCGCGGCCACAACCGACAGATCATCCAGATCCTCGGCGATACGGGCCAGATCGACATGCGCGAGCTCGTGGATGCGCACTCGCTCAAGCGCAACCGCTGCCGAACGCCATTGCGATATCCAGGTGAGCCGTTCCTGAGCCGATGGGGTTCTCATCCTTGAAAGATAACGGGCGGGCCGATGGGCCACGGCGATCGGTACGGACACTCGCGCAGTTGATGTCGCGCGAGGAAGGCTTTCCACGCGGGTTGGTCGCGGATGGCGTCGTACGGCGGATAGCAAATCACCACGCGCGATCTGCGCGCGCAACGACTCGCCCTTCACGAATGGCATGGTGTAGTACGGCACACCGCCCGACATGCCAGCGGCCAACACCGGCACGATGTTGGCTTGCTGCAATCGCGCGGCGGTCGCGATTTCGCGCGTGAAGCGCTCGGCGCTCACACTTGCCGTGAGATCGGGCGACAGCACTTTCACCACCACCTCACGCGCCAACGCGTTCTCGCGCGCGACAAACACGCGCGACATGCCGCCCCCGCCGAGTTCGCGCTCGAGCGTGTAGCCGTCGCCGAGCGTGGTTTACAGTTGTGCGCGCACATCGCCTGTCACTGCTCGATGCTCTTCATGATCGCACGTCCCTCTTCGAAAAGGACCATCATGGCCCCAGCGCATCAATCGGGATCACCACGATTCCATCCTCTCGTCGATAGGCTCCACCGGTTCCGACGATCACGCCGAGTACACTCGGCGCACCGAGCACGCGCGTATCAACCTTGGCGGCGAACCGGCGAAGCGTCTTGACTGCATCGCCGATGGCGAACGTACCAAGTTTGATTTCGAAGGCGCCCCATCGCCCATCACTGAGCGTCACAATGGCGTCGACCTCAAGCCCGGTGTTGTCGCGGTACTGCTCCACCGTGCCGCGCACGGCGTCCGCATAGACGCGGAGATCGCGGATGGCGAGCGATTCGAAGAGCAATCCTGCCAATCGCAGGTCCTGCAGCAGCGCCTGCGGTGTCGCGCCAATGGCCGCCGCTGCCAACGCCGGATCCGTGAAGTGCACGACCGGTGCGGAGCGTTGTCGCGACCGCGATCGCAAGTGAGTCCCCCACGACTGGAGCGGCTCGATCAGGTGTACGCGAGTCAGCGTGTCGAGATAGAGCGCCACCGTGTCCGGATCGATCGGCTTACCCGGCGTCACGACATCGGCCGCAATGGCGGTCGCTGTCATCGGTCCGCCGCTGTGGCGTGCCAAGGCTCTGATGACGGCTTCCAGTCGCGCCGGTCGCGGTGTCCGACCAAGTAGTCGAGGAATGTCCGAGTGGGCCACCGAGGCGAGGTACTCGCGATGGACGTCGAGCGTATCGGCGGCCGTACCTTGGACCCCTGGAAATCCACCAACCGTCAGGCGCGACAACAAGTCAGGAACGCTGAGCCCCGTATCAGCTGCTGCCTTCATGTCGCCGTTGAGCAATGTCGCAAGCGATACGACGCCGGAACTCACCCCGAGTTCGGCGAGGGTACAGGGACGCATCTTGATGCGAATGAATCGGGCGGCACCGGTATGGCGAGTGTCGTCGTCGACAGGCACGGCAGAACCGGTGAGGATGAACTGGCCAGGCTGCGCGCGATCGTCGATGGCGCCGCGCACGCTCCCCCAAATCTCTGGCACCAGTTGCCACTCGTCGAGCAGTCGCGGGATCGGCCCGTCGAGGAGCGCCTCGGGTGCCGTCTGCGCAAGCAGTCGAGCGTTCGGGTCTCTGTCGAACGAGACACTGCTTGCCGCGCACTCAGACGCCGTACGTGTTTTGCCACAGCCGCGTGGGCCATCGAGGACCACGCCACCTGCGCTTCGGAGCGCGTGGTTGAGGCGAGCGTCAACGATTCTTGGGCGGTAGGTCACGTGAACGGGTGTTCTGGGAGCGCTTGGCTGGGTTTTGCGCAAATGGATGAATAAGTAAGCCGGTAATGTAGGTTTTTGCAAGTCTATACTACCGTGTAATGCACATTCAGAAAACGGTTATTTGCAATCAAACAACACGGCATTTTGCAATAAATGGCGATTTTTGCCCAGCAACAGATACACGGGGTGCTCAGGTACGTGACGGTGACTCCAAGTGCATGCAGCGGAGCGTCAAACTGAGCGAGTGCTATAAGTCATACGGGCGGCGGGCCGATCGGCCACGGCGATCGGTACGGACACTCGCGCAGCTGATGCCGCGCGAGGAACGCTTTCCACGCAGGTTGGTCACGAATCGCGTCGTACGGCGGATAACAGACGGAGAACACAATATTCGCGATCCCACCGTCATGCTCGAGATTATCGACAAACCATGTGGCAGACGCAGCGCGATCACCGAACACCAGTGCGGCGGCGGCGCGATCGTACGAACCCACGTCAGCACCTCCCGCACCAATCTCCAGCTGCAGGGCGCGCGCGGCGGTCCATTGACCTGCGGCCCCTGAAGCAAGAACGGCGTAGCCGAGTCGGCCTCGCAAGTGATCGGATGTGGGGCTGCGCTGCATGACACGGAGCGCGCTATCTGCCCGCCCCGACCAGATGAGCGCCACTGCCCATTGCGCGAGGAATGTACCGCTCAAGGCCGCCGCTCTCGCGTCATACTCCAGAGCCCGCGCGAATTGGCGCCGCTCCGTCAACATGCGCGCCCGTGTATTGAACGTGGTGGGCGAGAGCGGGTCGATCGTGAGGGCCCGCTCTATCTGCTCGTCGGCGTGAATCGTATCGCCCACAGCGTGAAAGTAGATCGCCGACCAGTGGGCGGCGATAGCACTGCTGGGGTCGAGGCGCCTTGCGGCGGCCATCGCCGACTCGGCCTCGGCAAACTTGAACTGCCGATTCGCGCTGAAACCGCGTGCGGCGTACGCGTCGGCGGCTGCGGAGTCGAGTGTCAGCGCGCGGCGTATTGCGACAGTCGCCTTCGCATCGGCACGCGCAAAATCCACGTCGATATTGTAGTTCGGACGAATCACGTAAGCGAGTGCGAGCGCCGCCCAACCGCGCGCGAACATGCTGTCACGCTGGACGGTGGCCTCGAGATACTTCACCGCGCTATCGAGTGGCCTGGCGCCACGCTGCGCCCAGAAGTAACGCCCTTTGAGATACAGGTCGTACGCCTCGGCGTTGCTCGTACCTCGTGCAGCAACCGCTCCCGACGCGCTCAAGAGGTTCACTCCGGCGCTCGCTGCGTTGGTGAGTCGTGGTGTGAGCGCGGCGACGATGGCCGTGGTGAACGCGTCCTGCACAGCAAACACATCGGACCCACTCCGCTCGAACGCATCACTCCAGAGCACCTGCCCATCGCGCGTACTCGTAAGCTGTGCCGTTAAGCGAATGCGATCACCGGCGCGACGCACGGTGCCTTCAACAATCGCGCCCACGTTGAGCGCTTTGCCCACGTCGGGTGCAAGGATTGTTTTCCCTTTGAACGAAAAACTCGACGACCGACCAGCAAGGCGAAGACCGGGCAGTTTCGACAACGCGTGCGCGAGTTCATCGGTGAGGCCGTCGCTGAAGTACTCGTCTTTGGCGTCGCCACTGGTGTTTACGAAGGGGAGTACGGCCAGCGACGATAGTGTATCGGACGATGCCGCGACTGCATCGCTGACGCTCGCGCTTCTGGCTGCGCTGCGGTCTGCCTTCAGCCACACCACAGCCGCGACCACCAATAGCAGCGCCGCTGTTCCGATGAACACTCGCCGACCGCTGCGCGCTACCGAGTGCGAGGACGCACGCTCGGCGCTAGGCGCAGCAACCGTCGCGAGCCGTTCCAACAGCGTGGATGCCGCGGCCGGTCGTTCATCCGGACGCTTCTCGAGACACTGCATCACTAGCGCCGCCACCTCGCGCGGCACGTTGAGCGATCGCGCATCAAGCGGCATTGGAGTTTCGGCGAGATGCGCCGCTATCAGTTGCGACGCACCGGACTTGCTGGCGAAGGGATGCGCGCCGCTCAACAATTCGTACGCCACGACACCCCACGCGTAGATATCCGCGCGGTGGTCTACCACTTCGCCCACTGCCTGTTCCGGTGCCATGTACGCGGGGGTACCGATGCTGCCACCGGCCTGCGTGAGTGTGCTACTGTTCGCCGCGGTTGCGGATCCCTCTTGCGTGCGTGCGGCCGTGATGGCTTTGGCAATACCGAAGTCCGTGACCACCGCCGTCCCCGCGGACAGCAGTATGTTGTCCGGCTTGATGTCGCGATGCACCACGCCTTCGCCATGCGCATACGACAACGCGCGCGCCACATCGCGCAGCACGTTCAATTGCTCGTGCAGCGGCAACACAGTGCCACGCGTGAGGAGCGCACGCAGCGACTCACCTTTTACAAACGGCATCGTGTAGTACGGCATGCCATCCGACGTGCCAGCGGCCAGCACCGGCACGATGTTCGCCTGCTGCAAGCGCGCCGCCGTCGCGATCTCGCGCGTGAAGCGTTCGGCGCTCACCGCTGCCGAAAGTTCTGGCGCAAGCACTTTCACCACCACGTCGCGGCCGAGTGCGTTCTCGCGCGCTACGAACACGCGCGACATGCCGCCGCCACCGAGTTCCTGGGCGAGGGTGTAGCCGTCGCCGAGGGTGGATTGGAGTTGCGCGCGAAGGTCGCTCGTCACGAAATGCTCACGATGCGCTGGTGCCGGGCGCGGTCGCTACGGCCAAGGGCGGCGGTGAGGCGTTGGATGGGCGAAGTCACGGTGTCAATTTCGCGCTGACATCAGTGATGCGACAGACGTGCCATGAGCGACGCAACGGAGTGGGCAGTGATGCCTCCGGACATCGGCCATTCATCGTCGCCACTGTGCACGACGTATGCGGATTTCGGCTTGAGCAAATCGATGACGGTGCGAAGACTGCTGGATACCGTTGGCGCGGTGCTTCGCTTGATCTCGATGACGCAATCGACTTCTCCGCCTCGCTCGAATACCAGATCGGCTTCCACGCCGGTTGCGGTGCGGAAGAACATTGGGATCGACTGTGGGCCCGCGGCGGCAATGAGCTGCTCGATGACGAATCCTTCCCAGCTTGCCCCGACGATGGGATGCGAGAGCAGGTTATCGAACGAGGTCAATGCCAACAGGCTATGCAGCACACCACTGTCGCGCAGATAGATCTTAGGCGCGCGCACCAGCCGTTTGCCGATGTTACTGCTCCACGGCTGTAAGCGCCGCACCATGAGCATGTGTTCGAGCACGTCGATGTAGCGACCGACCGTCGGCGCGCTGACTTCAAGGCTCCCAGCGAGACGGGCCTTGTTGAGCGGAGTGCCCTGTTGGTGTGCGAGCATGCGCCACAGTCGTCCGAGCATTGGTGACGACAGTCCCGGTTCGAACAGTGGCAAATCGCGCTCGACAAACGCGCGAACGAAATCTTCGCGCCAGATCGCGCTTGCCGATTCACTCGGCGCGAGCAGACTGCTGGGGAATCCACCGCGAAGCCAGAGTGTGTTGAGCGGTCCATGCGTGGTCCACTCGTCAACACCGACGGGCGTCAGCTCGAGATAGCTCGCGCGCCCGGCCAACGACTCGCCCGCCTGTCGCTGCAGCTCGATGGAGGCGGAGCCCAACAAAAGGAATTGGCGTGTTTCGTCGCCTGCTGCGCGTCGCTCATCAATGATGCCGCGCAATAACGGAAACAAGCCGGGAGCGCGATGCACCTCGTCGAGAATGACGAGCCGTCCGGTCTGTGCACGCAGATAGCTGTCGGCGTCGTCGAGTCGGCGCCGATCCGATTCGCGCTCGAGGTCAAGGTACAGTGCCTGGTCGCCGAGTTCGCCGGCGATTGTGCGAGCGAGCGTGGTTTTGCCCACCTGTCGTGGTCCGAGGAGCACGACAGCGGGCATGAACTCAAAGCGTTCGCGGACTGTTTGGAAGAGTCGCCTATCCAGCATTGCAAATCATAAATTATATTTTCGATTTGCACAAGATAACCGTAAATCGTTTATTTGCAGACATTTATGGTTATTTCTTCATCTTGGCTTTGAGCTCAGTCAGCCAGTTCTCCACGTAAATCGCCGTCGGCGCCGTCGTCGCGCCCGCGAATCATGACAAAGCGCGAACCGTCGGGCGACACGTCGTACTGCTGCCGATTGCGTGCGCGGCGATAGCCGGCAAGCGAAAAGAGTGCGCGTGGATTGCTGACCGTGAACGCCGGTCCGGGCGCGACCGTGACAACCGTGAGCGCGCCTCCGCTTTCGAAAAACAGTTCGCGACCGTCACGCGACCATCGTGGCTCGGTGCCGCCGCCACGCGAGACCACAAACTTCGTGCGCGCATCAGGA
Organism: Gemmatimonadaceae bacterium; assembly: GCA_025356185.1. Classification (GTDB taxonomy): domain Bacteria; phylum Gemmatimonadota; class Gemmatimonadetes; order Gemmatimonadales; family Gemmatimonadaceae; genus Gemmatimonas. The sequence continues at coordinate 2,771 of JANXUN010000545.1, read as the reverse complement.
AACGATGTGACGTAGACATTCACGGCGCCCTCGTTTTCATTCGATGTGTACGCCAGCCATTTGCCGTCGGGCGAGAGCGCGACGTCAAGTGAAACAGTGTTCGTCGAAACAGCCCTGATAACACGCAGCGCCGTATCGCCGGTGGTGGGCCGCGCAAGCAACACATTGCGTCCACCTGCGACGTCTGATCGAAAGACAATCCACGTGGCATCGCGCGACAGCTCCGCTTCCCACAATCCGAATTCGTAGCGTTGCAGCAGGCTCGCTTTTGCACTGCCGTCGGCGGGCACGCGATACACCGCAATGTCTTGCGCGTTTTTTACACGATCGCCCACCGACACGAAGACCAGCGCCTTTCCGTCCGGCATCCACGACGGTCGCCAATTGACCTCGCCCGGCGCCGCGAGTTTTTGTCTCGCACCGTCGGCTCGCCGAATCCACAGGTCCGTTGTCTTTCCGCGTATACTGACCGCCAATGACTGGCCATCAGGCGACAACGCCGGATATTCGAAATGTTCAATCCATGTGGAATCGAACGCCGATGCGTGACCGTCACGCGTCACCCACACGAGCTCTGCGAGCGAGCGTTCGGCCTCGTCGACCGTATACAACACGGTACCCGATGCCGACATCACGAAGCGCGCCGGATCCACGCCGTCAATGACGGGAACTGCACCGGACGTGATCGCCAACGTGTTCACATCAAAGTTGGCAGCGTACAGCCCACCGTCGCGTGCCGTGTACAGCAGATGGCCGGTGGGGGAATACCACGCCCCGGCAGCGCGCGGCACGAGCAACGTCATGCTGTCCGTCAACAACGAGTATGCGTAGACGCTTGAATTGATGGCGCAGTTATTGGGACACATCGTGAGAACGAAACCTTTGCTGCCGGGCAGCGGCGCAAGCATCACCGGATAACCGACGTTACTGAAGTCATGAAGCGTCACGGACGCTCCACCATCCGCAGGCAATCGTTTGACGATGCGTCCCCCTGCCACGTACACGATGGTGTTGTCGTCCAGCCACGCGACGCTGCGATCGTCGTTCTGCACGTCTTCCGCGAGCGTCACCGATCCGCCGCCATCGATCGGCACCTTTCGTAACTGCAGTGCGTCCGTGAGGTAGCCGACCCATTTCCCATCTGGTGAGAAAACGGGGGACACCGCACCTTCGGTGCCCGTCATGATCGTCGCGTCGCTTTCATTGCGCCGCTTGCGCTTGAGCACGATCGTACCGCCCGCCGTATCCGAAAACACCATCACCGAGCCGTCGGGTGCAATGGCCGCCTGCGTCGCGATCGCGCGCGCTCCAGGCGCGAGCGCCGAGGGTAGGCTGTTGCGCCACAGCTGAACGCGTTGACGGCTTACTGCAGGCGATGCAATTGGTCGCGCGAAAAACAGCGCTGCGAAGAATGCGGTTGCCGCAATGACAGACACCGTGAGCCACATGCGCGGATCGCGTGCGAGTGATCGCTTCGTGATCGGTGCGTTCAGTGTCGTTGCAAACGTTGCACCGCTTGCGCTCGATAACGCGGTCGCAAACTCGGCGGCGCTCGCGTAGCGGTCGGCCGGAAGTTTTGCGAGCGCCGTAAACACGGCGTGCTCAATGTACGGCGGCACCGTATCGCGCAGTGTGTGTAGCGTTTGCAACGACGCCGAACGCACCGCTCACGAAGCGTTCACTCGCACGTGATCCACGCACGTGGCTCACCGTGTCTGCGATTGCGGCAACCGTATTCTTCGCGGCGCTGTATTTCGCGCGACCAACGGCGAGCACCGGACCGGTGAGTCGACAGCAGGTGCACCTGTGGAACCACACGCTCGAACAGGCGCTCGCGCCTGGATCGCGCGCGGTGGCGACACAGGCGGCAATCGCGCCCGATGGGTCGAGCATCGTGTTCTTGGACTCGACGCCGAACGGCTACATCCTTATGCGCAAACTGCGGGAAGCGCGAGACGCGACGGTGCTCACGGGCACCGACGGCGCACTCTCTCCGACCTTTTCACCGGACGGCCGCTGGATTGCCTATGCCACCGTCGACGGCAAGCTGAAGAAGGTCCCGGTCGAAGGCGGCGGATCGATCACGTTCGCCACCGACGTACACGACACGTACCGCACGCTGGCGTGGCTCGACAACCAGACGGTGCTGTACCTGTCGAACCGACAAGCGCTCCTTCGCGTCTCGGTGGACGGCGGCACGCCGACCCCACTCAAGGGGTGGGATGCCGCGGGCTTCGCGGCGTCGCTGGCGGCGCTGCCGGATGGACGCGGCGTGTTGGTGACGCGCTGCATCGCCAACTGCTCGCTCTCGTCGAGCGTCTACGTGTACGACTTCAAGACCGACAGTCTCAAGCTACTGGTCCCGCAGGCCGCAGGCGCCACGTACACCCCGACCGGACACCTCGTTTACACCTTGCGTGAGGGCGGATTGTTCGCGGTGCGCTTCGACCTCAGTACGCTGTCGCTGCGCGGCGGGGCCGTGTCCGTCGTGGATGGCGCCGAGCCGTTGCGATTCGCAGTGTCACCGTCGGGCAGTCTGCTGTATTCCAGTGAAGACCCGAGCGCAGCGTACTCTGATCTCCTGTGGGTGACGCGCGACGGACGCGCGTCGCTGGTCGATTCGCTGTGGCGCGGACAGTTCGAATACCCGGCACTCTCGCCCGATGGCAAGTCGCTGGCCGTGAGTGTCCGCGACAAGACGACCGACCTCTGGATCCGCGATGCGACCGGCAACCGGCACAAGGTGTTTGCCGACGGACCGGTGAACTGGC
>JANXUN010000535.1 GCA_025356185.1 Gemmatimonadaceae bacterium | reverse complement strand
TCCGTAAAGCGGTGCGGTGCAGCGAGGTAGACGATCGGTCGTGCGAAAGTGCGTGACCCGGACGGACCGAAGATGCTGCGCGGCAGCGTCTGGCGTGAGGGTCGCGGCGGCATAGGGTGCAAAAAAATCGGCCACCACTTTCGTGATGGCCGATGGTCTGACGGTATGATTTTCCAACAGCTCCCGGGGAGGGACTCGAACCCCCGACAGGGTGATTAACAGTCACCTGCTCTACCTGGCTGAGCTACCCGGGAATACTTGCAACAGCCACAGAATTTCGCCGAGCGAGAGACTCAAGTCAACCGACTTTAGGGTTTTAGAGGACCGTCTTGAGCCACTGGCCCGTGTAATTCGCCGCGTTCGCCGCAACCTGCTCCGGTGTACCCATGGCGACGACTCGGCCACCACCGTCCCCACCATCGGGGCCCATGTCGACAATCCAGTCCGCCAACTTGATCACGTCCAGATTGTGTTCGATGAGCAACAGCGTGTGCCCTTGGTCAAGCAACCGATCGAACACCGTGGCGAGCTTGCGAATGTCTTCGAGATGTAAGCCGGTCGTCGGTTCATCAAGCACATACAGTTTGCGTGCGCCGCCTTTCGCTGAGAGTGCGAGCTCGCGTGCAATCTTGAGTCGCTGCGCCTCACCACCAGACAGTGTGGTCGCCGGCTGACCTAAACGCAGGTAGCCGAGTCCTACTTGCTGCACATGCCACAGCGCCTGCGCGAGTTTGTCTTCGCGAGGAAAAAAGATGATTGACTCGTCGACGGTAAGTTCTAGAACATCCGCGATGTTTTTGTTTTTGAACCGCACTTCCAGCAACTGCGGCTTAAACCGCTTGCCGCCGCACGCGTCGCATGGCACGTACACGTCGGCCATGAACACCATCTCGACTTCAAGTGCGCCGGCGCCTTCACACGTTTCGCACCGGCCGCCCGCAACATTAAACGAAAAGTGTCCGGGACCGTACCCGCGCGTACGCGCGAGCGTCGTCTCGCTGAACAGCCGGCGTATTTCGTCGTACGCTTTTACATACGTGACGGGATTCGAACGCGGTGATTTGCCGATGGGAGTCTGATCCACAAGCACGACATCATCGAATGCGTCGTCGCCGGTGAGTGTTGCAAATGCGCCGACGGTTTCTCCCAGATGTTCTTTCGCCGAATGCTCGCCATGCAATCGCGACTCGATCGCGTGATACAAAATGTCATGCACGAGCGTGCTCTTGCCTGAGCCCGACACACCGGTCACGACCGTCAACGCACCGATCGGAAACTTGGCCGTCACGCCAAAGACGTTGTGCGCGGTGGCGCCGGTGACTTCCAACCATCGCGGCCCGACTTTGCGTCGCGTTGTGGGCACCTCAATGCGACGCGCGCCGGTGAGATACTGTCCTGTGAGCGGACTGCTCGCCGCGTCAGACATTGGTCCAGCAAAAACCACGTCGCCTCCATGCTCGCCCGCGGCCGGTCCAAGCTCCACCATAAAATCCGCAATGCGCATTGCTTCCAAATCATGTTCGACCATGATGACGGTGTTGCCGCCATCGCGCAGCGCTTTCAGCAGCGACAATAATCGATCGAGATCGCGCGGATGCAACCCAATACTCGGCTCATCGAGCACATACGTTGCATCGACCAGTGCCGCGCCGAGCGCATTCGACAGCGCGATGCGTTGTGCTTCGCCCCCCGAAAGCGTGCGCGTCGCGCGATCCAGCGTGAGATAGGTGAGCCCAACATCGACCAGAAAACGCGTGCGCGCACGCGCTTCACGCAAAACGGTGTCGGCGATGTGCTGATCTGACCCACTCAACTCCAACGTATCGATCCATTGCTGCAGGTCGCGCACGGGCATCGACGTGACATCGGCAATGGTCTTGCCATCGACCCGCACGTGCAACGCATCCGGCTGCAACTTCGTTCCACCGCAATCCGCGCACGTCATCGCGCGCTGATATTTTCGCAAAAAAATGCGGATGTACTGCTTGTACTTTTTCTCTTCGAGCGCCTCGAGAAACGGAAAGATGCCGGTGTACCCTTTCGCCTTCGCACGCAGCAACTGCTCGCGCACTTTGAGCGGCAACTGCGACCATGGTGTATCCGGTGAGGCGCCAAGCGACCTCGCGAATTCAACGACCGTACGCCGCTGTTTTTCGTAGCGTGGAGCTGTCCATGGATCGATCGCACCGTCGCGCACTGATCGGTCGGCATACGGCACGATCAACGACTCATCGTACGTCAAATTCGCGCCAAAACCGTTGCACGTCGGGCATGCGCCGCGCGGATTGTTAAATGAAAAAAGTTGCGGCGTAGGAATCGGTGCTCGCGTGCCGTCGTTGGGGCATTCAAACCGTTCGGTAAACGACACACGCGTGGCACGCTCTGGTGGATGATCACCGCCGACGCGTGCGCGCACAGCCTCGGGCAAGGCCAGCGACTCCGTGAACAGCAGCGACACGTCGCCGTCGCCCTCGCGCATCGCGGTTTGTACTGCATCGGCAATGCGGCCCCGGGCAGACTCCTCAACACGCAAACGATCGACCACGATGAACACATCCTCTGCGGTCGAGAGGTCGATCCCCAACGCGGCGATCTCATCGAGATGCAGCATGCGCTCGCCAATCGCGATGCGCACAAATCCGCGAAAACGCAAATTCTCTTCGATCACCGCATGCGTCACCGCACTCGATCGAATCAGCGGACACGCGACCGCAAATCGCGTGAGCGGCGGCAGCATCATCGCCGTATCGGAAACCGATTGCACCGTATCCGGGCGCAGTTCGCGTCCGCACACGCGACAGTACGTGCGTCCTACGCGCGCCCACAGCAAACGCAAATAGTCGTAGATCTCGGTTGCCGTACCGACGGTCGACCGCGACGTGCGGGTCGGATTCTTTTGTTCGATGGCGACCGCGGGCGACAAGCCTTCGATCGAGTCGACCAATGGCTTTTCCATACGCTCCAAAAACTGCCGAGCGTATGCCGACAACGATTCGACGTACCGTCGTTGTCCTTCAGCGTAGATGGTGTCGAACGCCAATGACGATTTGCCCGAACCCGACACACCCGTCACGACAGTGATCGCGCGTCTCGGGATCTCCAGATCGAAGCCTTTCAGATTGTGCTGCCGGGCCCCGCGAATTCGAATGCGATCCTTCTTCATTGTGCTAAAACTATCGAGGCGGACCAGCCGGAACGCTTGCGAAGCGGCGCCGCGCCCGGGTAGCTTCGACTTCCTCAGTAGCTAGCCTTCGAGTCAAGACACCCCATCCACGTGCAGCTTTCCGTCGCCGCCGGCACCGACGTCGGGCGCATTCGCGCAGGCAACGAAGACAGTCTTTACGCTGACGCTGACGCTGAGCGCGGCCTCTTCATCGTCGCAGACGGTATGGGGGGGCATGCGGCCGGTGAGGTGGCGAGCGAGATGGCGGTGCAGATCGTAGCCCGGGAGCTCGCTGGCGTGCGTGATCTGTCCGGCCAGGAGCCGCTTGCGCAGATGGCTGCGGCGCTCAGAGAGGCCAACAAGTCGATCTACGAACGCACGATCGTCGAGGCCGATAAGCAGGGGATGGGTACCACGGCGTCGTGTATGGTGATGGCCAATGGACGATGGATTGTCGGCCACATCGGCGACTCTCGCATCTATCTCCTGCGTGATGGCGTCTTTCGGCAGGTCACGAAGGACCATTCGTATGTACAAGAGCAGGTCGACGCAGGGTTTCTGACGCCCGAGCAGGCCCGCTACCATCCGTACAGCAACGTGATTACGCGCTGCGTCGGTGCGAATGCGAGCGTCGAAGCGGACGTGCTGCATGGAGAACTGCAGAACGGCGACATCTATATCCTGTGCTCGGACGGGCTGACGGGCATGGTCGAAGATCCGCAGCTGCGCAAAATATTGGATACGCGGGTGACCCCAGGGCGTATGGTCGACGCCATGATCACCGAAGCGAATCGGCGTGGCGGACTGGACAATATCACGGCGATTGTGATTCAAGTGATGTCGGTGCACGGGATGCCGACGGGCACAACTGGAGAGATGACCGCAGCGACGCGTGGCTGAACCGTCGCTCGGCCCAGTTGAGTCTGCCGCTACGAGTGAGACGGTCGGCGAAGTCGCCGGACTGTACTTAGGGAATCTCCTCTTCGCGATTGAGCGGTGTGCGATGGCGCTCGACGAGGAGGACAAACCGTTGGACGCGGCGTTTTATCGGGGGATAGGGCGGAAGTTGGCGGCGGCCTATAGGCGTCCGTAGCGGCGACAGACCGGCAACTGCTGGGTTTTGGGTCGTCGGTTTGGGTAGCCGGTTTTCAACAGAGAGAGGCGACAGGTCGCTCGGGTACATCGCGATCTGCGCCGTTGACACCGTTGATAACCCAGAACCAAAACCCAAAACCGACTACCTAGCAGTTGCTGGCAACTGTCGGTTGCGTCAATCCAGCAGCGCCACGCCCCGATCCAGCCGCTCGGCCACCTCCTCCGCCCCCCGCCTCAACACCCGCAGTACCCGCTGTTCCGGTATCCCCGCGCGATCCTGCGTGAACACCCTTAGCCTCCGCGCCGACCGATAAAACTCGTCGCTGAGCCGCGGCAAATTCATCTCCCCCTCCCAGCCGCGCGCGGTGAGCTGTTCGACACGCCCGTCGCGCCGTAACACCGGCAAATCGAGTCCAAGCATTTGCGTTTTCGCTGGATAGTCGAGCAGCAGCGCGCCGCGCTCCATCCCGAGCTCTCCCGCCAAGGCGTCCTCGACACGATGCGTTAACGTGTAGTCCGACGCGATCCATTCGCCGATGTCGTCACCCAGTGCGGTCGCCGGACATTCGTACGCGCGTTTGTGGAGTCGACGCACGCGCAGTCCGTGTAACTGCATGCGCGCGTCATTCGGCAGCGACGGCGTATCGATGCGTGCGAGCAACGCTTCATCGGTAGTACTCGCCACTGTTGCAGTGTCGACGAGCTGTGCATCGAGACTCGCGGCGACCAATCGCTTGTACATCGCCGTTGCACTGCGCACCGCGTGATGCCAGTAGACGTTGCGATACATCTGATACTTGGCGAACAGCAGTGATTCGAGCGCCGACAATCCTTTTTCCCGAATGCCGATGGTGGGTCGGCCGTCATCGGGGTGGTCGACAATCACGATGGAATTGAGCAGACGATCCACATCGATTTCGCCGTAGGGCACGCCACACATCGTCGCATCGCGCTTGAGATATTCGATCTTGTCGATGTCGATTGAGCCGGAGATCAGCCCCTGCAGCGGGCTCAAGCTGCGCGCGGCGATGAGTGCAAAGACATCCTCTGGGCCGGTGGTTCCGAGTCGCTGCGTCAGGATATGCGCGACCGGGCCATCGACTATGAGCGGGCGCGCCAGCGCTTCGTGGTGCGTGACGCCGATCTCTTCGAGCGCATGTGAAAATGGGTAGTGGCCCACGTCGTGCAGCAGTGCGGCCGCGCGCACGGTGGCGTGTTCGCGCGCCGACGCTGGCGAGCCCGTGCCGCTTTCGTGGAGCAAGCGCAACGCGACGCCGGAGAGATGATACGCGCCGAGTGCGTGCTCGAATCGTGAGTGTGTGGCGCCTGGATAGACGAGATACGCGAGTCCAAGCTGTCGGACATACCGCAGCCGTTGCACAACGGGCGTGTCGACGAGCGCGAGTGCGAGGTCGTCCAGACGGATGTTGTTCCAGAGCGGATCGCGAATGATCTCCATGACGCCAAGATACAGAGCGCAGGACTCAACGGCAGGATCAATTGGCGCGTAGGAACATCATATTGTTGCCTACGGCGACACGATGTGTTGCCGGTGGCGGTGCGCCCAGTTGTTGAGGGCAGTATCACGAATCTGCTACCGCTGGGCTGCGCGGGACCAAGGGCCAATAACCCTTGCTAAGTGGCTCGGAGTCGGGGATAGGGCGGCACGTCAAACAGCCCACCCCACGGCCACGATCAGTAACCAACGAATTCACCGGGCATTGTGTACTGGAGCTCGCAGTCTTGATGCCTCACTTCACCGAACGTTCCTCGTCATCGTCTATCGTGACTTATCGACTCTCTTTTCGCCGCCTCGTGTCGGCCTTCGGAATGTTGCTTCTGTGCGCTGCCGCTGTGCATGCGCAATCAGTCGACATTATCCGTGGACGCGTGCTTGGCCCCGACACGCTTGCTGTGCAGAACGTTCTTGTCACCGCGACCACGCTTACCGGCAATGTGAGTCGCAGCGCGCGCACCGACAAAAATGGCCGCTACACGATTTCGTTTCCCGGTGGCGAAGGCAACTACTGGGTCACGTTCTCGTCGATCGGATTTACGCCGCGTCGCTATCAAGTACTGCGGACGGCGGAGCAGGAAATTCTGATCGCCGATGCGCGGATGAGCCCTGCGTCGGTGACGCTCGAAGCGATTCAAGTCTCGGATCGCGCAGGCATATCGCGCAGCGATACCGTCTCCGATATATCGGGAACTGAGAAAGCGATTTCCGCTGACCCGGGATTTTTGTCGGCGGAACAGATGGGCGACCTCGCCGCGATGGCCGCGTCGATTCCCGGTGTACAACTGTTGCTCGGCGCGGATGGCGCGGCGGATCAGTTTTCGGTGTTCGGATTGGGCGGCGATCAAAACAACACGCAGCTCAACGGTTTGAACTTTGGTGACTCCAACGTTCCGCGTGATGCGGCGGTGACGACATCGTTGTCAACATCGCCGTATGATGTGTCGCGCGGCGGTTTCTCGGGTGGCCAATTGCAGGTGCGCACATCGTCGGGAAGCAACTTCCGCAAACGCGCACTGAGCTACAACATGGTTGCGCCGCCAATGCAGTGGGTGGATCGCGCGGCAGTTGCGACGAATCAGCAGTATACGAATCTGTCGCTGGGAGGTTCGATGTCCGGACCGTTCAAGCAAGATCATTCGTTTTATAACGGGTCCTTCCAGT
>JANXUN010000485.1 GCA_025356185.1 Gemmatimonadaceae bacterium | reverse complement strand
GCGTGCGTCGTCGCATTGGATACATGTCGCAACGATATGGCTTGTACGACGAGCTTACAGTCGCCGAGAATTTGCGGTTCTATTCGGCGGTGTACGGGCTGGTGGGTGAGGAACGCGAAGAGCGCCTCGCAGAACACATCGCGGATCTCGGACTGGGCGAGCGCCTGAAGCAAATGGCCGGTACGCTCAGTGGCGGCTGGAAACAGCGGCTCGCATTGGCGTGCGCGACTGCACATCGACCGGCGTTGGTATTTCTCGACGAGCCAACCGCCGGTGTCGACCCCGCCGCGCGTCGCACCTTTTGGGAAACGATTTATCGAATGGCCGGGCGCGGTACCACGATTTTGGTGACCACGCACTACATGGACGAAGCAGAGCGTTGTCAGCGACTCGCGTTTTTGTCGCGCGGACATTTGATCGCCGTGGGAACGCCGGCTGAAGTGGTCAAGCAGTTTGGTGCGCGCAACGTTGAAGATGTCTTCATCATGCTGCAGCAGAAGGATGAGCAAGGCGCGCGCGCATGACTGATACGGACCTGCGCAGCACCCAAATGTTTTCGGCGCACAGTTGGTGGTGGCGTCTTAAGCGCTGGACCGTGTGGCCGATGCTTTGGAAGGAGTTCATCTCGTTGCGTCGTGATCGACTGACGTTTGCAATGATGACCGGTTTGCCGGCGGTGCAGCTGCTACTGTTTGGCTACGCAATTCAAACGGACGTGCGCAAGCTGCCGACGATCGTGCTCGACGAATCGCGCTCGTCGGAAAGTCGCGCACTCATTCACGTGTTGGAAAACACCGACAATTTTCGCGTGGTGGGGACAGTACGCAGTCGTGACGAGGCGCGCCGATGGATTGAGCGCGGTGCGGCGCGCGTCGCGTTAGTGGTGCCGCCCGACTTTCAGCGTGAGATCAAACGCGGGACCACCGGGCGCGCGCAGCTGCTCATCGATGCTGCCGATCCTCAATCCTCCGGCGCTGCGATCGCTGGCGCGCAACTCGCCGCGCAAGCACGTGGCGCGCAGTTGCTCGCGAGCCGCATTGCACTCGTTCCACCGATCGAAATTCGCGTGCGTCCGTGGTACAACGCCTCGCAGCGCAGCGCGACGTTCATTGTGCCTGGCATCGTCGGTATTCTGTTGACGATTACGATGACGCTTATCACGAGCACGGCGATCGTGCGGGAACGCGAGCGCGGCACCCTCGAACAGCTCATCGTCACACCGATTGGGAAAACGAGTCTGATGCTCGGCAAGCTCGTTCCGTTCGTACTCGTCGGCTACGTGCAGATGTCCGTCGTACTGGGGTTAGGCAAACTGTTTTTCGGTATTCCGCTTGAGGGCAGTCTTATGCTGCTCTACGCGATGGCCCTGGTGTTTATCGTGGCGAGTCTGGGTGTCGGTCTGCTGATTTCGACCGTTGCGCGCAATCAAGTGCAGGCGATGCAGCTGAGCTTCTTTTTCATGCTGCCGAACATTTTGCTGTCCGGATACATGTTTCCGCGCGCGGCGATGCCAGTCCCGGCGCAGTGGGTGGGTCGGCTGTTACCTCTGACTTGGTTCTTGGAAATCCTGCGCGGTGTACTCCTCAAGGGTGTTGGGATCATCGATCTCTGGCAGCAGCTCGCGGCGCTGGCGATTTTTGCAAGCGTGCTGCTGATCATTTCGGTCCGTCGATTCTCCAAGACACTGGATTAGACACGGGAACTGTTTGGGTGCGCCGAGTGCTATCATTTCATAGCTGCTCGTTCCCCCTGACCCCTTCGTGCCATGCTGATTCGTCGCCCAAATGACATCGCCTCGTCTGAGATAACGCCCGAGTCGATGTACCTGGATCGCCGCAGCTTTGTCGGCGCGGCGGGAACGCTTGCATTGGGCGCACTTGTCGCGCCGGGCGCGCTGCACGCAGCACCTATGCGTCGTGGTCTGCAAGACGACAAGCCGACGAGCGAAGAAGACGTCATAAGTTACAACAACTACTACGAGTTTGGCACGCGCAAAGATCAGCCCAAGGAACAGGCGAAGGATTTTCGCGCGAAGCCATGGAGCATTGATGTTGCCGGGCTGGTGAAGAAACCAAAGACGTTCGCGATCGAAGATTTGCTGCGCGGATTGTCAGTGCAAGATCGTACGTATCGGCATCGCTGCGTCGAAGGCTGGTCGATGGTCGTTCCGTGGCAAGGCGTTCAGCTCAAAGACATCGTTGCGCGATGCGAGCCATTGCCGAGTGCCAAGTTTGTGGAGATGACGACACTGTTCGATCCGCGTCGCATGCCCGGACAAGAGACGA
>JANXUN010000185.1 GCA_025356185.1 Gemmatimonadaceae bacterium | reverse complement strand
TGTGCTTGCCATCGGGCGACCAACTGGGACTCAGCACCTGATCCACTTTCAGGTCGATCTTTTTGACGACCTTTTTCGATTCCAGGTCCATCAAGTACAACACGTCGCGGCCACCAGTCATGCCCGTGAACGCCAACATCTTTCCATCAGGCGAGAACGACGGCTGCGAATAGATAAAACGCAGCTGTTCAAAATCGGGATTGGTGGTTGACTTGACCAATCTTTCAAGCCGTTTTCCCGTTTGCGCATCGGCGAGATACAAATCCGGGAACACTTCACCTCTCAGCAGGCTGCCGTACGCGATGTAGGCGATGTACTTGCCATCGGGTGACAGTGCCGGTGCGACAAACAGATTGGCGATGCTGCCTGAACGCTTTTGCGACAACAACGGTTCAGCGAACGAACGCGGACGATCGAGCGTTGCCGCGAGCGTCAAATAGCGCGACTGCATCGCTTGCTTCCATTCGGCGCTCAGCTCTTCGAGCGACATCCCCAACTCGCGGCGGAATGCGCGATCGACACCCAGTGACGGCACGGCGTTCATGATTTCGCCGATCACTTCATCGCCCCAGCGCGCGCCGATGTACTGCCACACCGCTAAGCCGTAGCGGTACGGAAAATATTTGTCGGGGCGATCCTGCATCTGCTGAATGCTGGGCAACGTGCCATTCACGACACCATCGCGAACCCACGCATCAGTCCACGGATGTTTGTCGCCGATTGAGAAATACTCAGCGAGTCCTTCGATAAACCACAACGGCGGATTGACCTGCGCAAGATTGCCGAGTCCTGCGCCGGCACGACCACGCGAAAAAATATCGAACTGAAACACGTGCACCATTTCGTGCTGCAGCACGTGTTCAAAGCTGCCCCAATCACCAGTGAAAAACTCCGCCATCCGTTGACGCAACGGATCCGTGACACCGCCGGTGCCTTCGCCGTTATCGCCAAACACATTGCTCTGCGCAAAGTCACCGGCCGAGCTATAGAGCAGCACGGGTTTCTTTTCGCGGAACTGGTGCGACATCAGTCGCGACAGTCGCGCATACGAACGTTCCGCCATACGGGCCGCGTCTTGGGCGTTCTCGGCTTCTTCTGGGTAGTAGTGCACCAAGAAGTGCTCGGTCTCGATCATGCGCCAGCGCAGTTTGTCGTACTGCACTTGGTTCTGACCGAAATACCCCTGCGCATGCAGCGAGTGTGACGCTGTTACAAGCGCGATGGCGGCGGCAGTCGCAAACAGCGCGACCTCGCGAAACCGTGAGCCCGTGCGGCGGCCATTTCCGAAATGGATGCCGCGTTGGGCGAAGCGTCGTGCCAGTGCGATCACCGGACTCCCCCTGAAAGAGCCCTCGAACCAGCCGCGCTGCCTATCGCGCGGCGCGGCTGGGTTCGGGACGATGAGAACCTACGGCGAGCGGGACCGACTTGGCGTCGCCCCACAAGCGCTCCAACTGATAGAACTGCCTCAACGTGGGATGGAACACGTGAATGACGCAGTCCGTGTAGTCCAACAAGGCCCAACGACCCTGCGTCAGACCTTCCGTCAACGTAGTAGACACGCCAGATGCTTTTAGCCCTGCCTGTACATGTTCGGCTACGGCACGGACATGTGTATCGGATGTCCCACTGGCAATAACAAAAAAGTCAGTCATGTCCGTCACACCGCGCAGATCGAGCACCACGATGTCCGTGGCCTTGAGATCAGACGCGAGCGTTGCCGCTTGGTGGGCGATGGATTCGCCAGGACTTTTAGAGCGATCGATCATCGAAAAACGAGAGGGTGGTCGGGGCGCACAGTGACGTACCCTGCGCACTTCCTGAAGGTTGCGCACTGCGCGTTGGACTGAACAGGGGGAAATGCAAAACCGGGGTGCCAAATATCAGGCACGCCCGGTGTGCAAAACGACGTCAGAGCAGGGACGGTGTCCGCCCCAGGTCGAACTACTGCTTAATTACCCACACCTTGATCTCAGGCTTCACGTCAGCGTGCAAACGAATGCCCACGCGATAGACGCCCAACGACTTGATCGGTTCGTTGAGTTCGATCTGGCGTTTTTCGATCTTGTAGCCCTGTGCTTCGAGCTGGTGCGCGATATCGGCCGTGGTGACGGAACCGAACAGTTTGCCTTCCTCGCCGACGCGTGCGGCAAAGGTGACCGAGACTTCGCCGAGCTTTGTGGCGATGTTTTCGGCGGCAACGCGGCGCTCGCTTTCAGCGGCCTCGAGGCGGGTCTTTTCTTGCGCGATGCGCTTTCTGTTTCCCTCGGTGGCTTCGAATGCAAAGC
>JANXUN010000450.1 GCA_025356185.1 Gemmatimonadaceae bacterium | reverse complement strand
TTCCGCTCTGGCGCGTGACGCTCGTTGCTCCGCAATACCCCGAAGGGCTCGGGCTCCACATTTGGGCGCACACCGTGAAAGGCGTGGAACCCAGCGATCTGCAAAACATCAACGGACTCAATCATTACATCGGGATGAATACGATTGAGCCCGACGCCATTCCAGAACTGCGCGTCATGCGTCCCGGAATCGTCGGCATGGCGCTGCTTGGTATCGTGCTCGCGCTGCTGGGCCGCCGTCGGCTGATCATCGCATGGGCCGCGGCACTCGTGCTCGCCGCGATGGCGGGTGTCGGAGACTTCTACAAATGGGAATACGACTACGGTCATCATCTCGACCTCGAGCACGCACCGATCAAGATCCCCGGAATGTCGTACCAACCGCCGCTACTGGGGAGCAAAAAGCTCCTCAATTTCACGGCGACGTCGTGGCCAGCGTCTGGGGGCATGCTCGCCATCGGTGGTGTGCTGCTGGGTGTCGCCGCGGCCGTCGCTGCCCGAACGAAGTTGCACCAATCATGACGCGTGTGAGCGCGGTGTCGATCGCACTTCGCGTAGGCGTGATGATGCTGACCGCATGCAACACCGGCCCGCGATCTATAGTGGTCGGTGAGGACAGTTGCCACTACTGCAAAATGACCATCGATGACCCGCGGTTCGGTGGGCAAGCGATGACTGCTCACGGCAAAATTGAGACGTTCGATTCCATCGAGTGTCTGGTTTCGTTTGTTGCAGGCCTTCCGGTTGATCAACCCGCACGCAACGTGTGGATCGCGGATTACGAACATCCGTCTCGCTGGATCGCCGTGGATAGCGCGCGCTTCGTACAGCACAGCGCGGTGCGTTCGCCGATGGGCCGGGAGCTCATTGCATTTTCAAACACGCGCACAGCGCACGACTTAGTGCGTGAGTATGGTGGCGAAGTGCTCACGTGGAATGACGTCAGGGCGACCGTGCAGCGAGAATTGCGCACCCCGATTGCGTTTGCGCCGACGACTCCAGCGTCGAGCGCAGTCGACACACTGTTCGTGTCGCCACGGTCGGGTGTTGCGCACCCCATCGCCGACGCTGTGCGCACAGTCGCGCGCGGCGGCGTAGTGCACCTTCGCGCTGGTGTGTATGCGGAGTCGACCATCGTGATCGCGCAGCCGCTCACGCTCCAAGGCGACAGCGGCAGCATTCTGGATGGACGCGGTGAACGCGAACTCGTCGTCATTCATGCCGACTCGGTTATCGTGCGCGACCTGACGTTTCGCAATACGGGCACGAGTCAGACCACGGACCGTGCGGCGCTGCACGTCATCGAGTCCGCCGGTTGCCTCCTTGAGCGTAATCATTTCGAGAACACGCTGTTCGGGATCTATCTCCAACGAAGTCAAGCGTGCCTCGTGCGTCGCAATACGCTCGATGGAATGGCGGGATCGCAAACCGTGACCGGGAATGGCATCCATTTGTGGGCCAGTCGTGATATGGTGCTCGAAGACAACATCATTCGCGGGCATCGCGATGGGATCTACTTCGAGTTCGTGCGCAACAGCGTCGCGCGTCGCAATCTGAGCACACGCAGCAAACGGTACGGTTTGCACTTCATGTTTTCGGACTCGTGCTGGTACGAACACAACACGTTTCGTCACAACGAATCGGGCGTCGCGGTGATGTACTCGAAGGCTGTGCACATCACCGACAACAGCTTCGTCGACAATCGCGGAAGCGCGGCATACGGGTTGCTACTCAAAGAGATTACGGACAGCGAAGTGCGAAGAAATCAGTTCGTCGACAACTCGAGTGCCCTACACTTGGAAGGCGCGAGTCGTGACTCGGTGACCGACAACGACTTTGTGCGCAATGGGTGGGCCATCAAAATCCTCGCCGATGCGCAAGAAAACGTACTGTCGGGCAACGCGTTCGTCGAAAACGTGTTCGACGTGGGCACCAATTCACGAAGCAATTACAGCACATTCGACGGCAACTACTGGGATCGCTATCGCGGTTATGATCTTGCGCACGATGGCATCGGCGATGTTCCGCATGTGCCGGTGCGGCTGTTCGCGTTGTTGGTCGAGCAAACACCAGCAGCGCTCGTGCTCACGCGCAGTATTCTGGTGGACTTCCTTGATGCGGCCGAACGGGTATTGCCGATTTTGAGCCCGGCATCGTTGCGCGACCGCGCGCCGTTGATGCACCCGCCGCGGAGAGTGCCGTGATCGCCATCGAGCCCGCGTTCGTTCGTCCGCTCATGCGCGTGCGCAACATCAACAAGTCCTACGGCCGACGCGCGGTCCTGCGTGACGTGAGTGTCGATATCGCACGCGGAGCAATCACGGCGATCGTAGGGCCAAATGGGGCAGGGAAGACCACGTTAAACAAGGCGATGCTAGGGCTCGTGCACATCGACGATGGCCATATCGCATTCGACGGCGTCGACTGTCGAGGACAAGTCGCGCATCGCGCGCGCATGGGATATATGCCACAAACCGCGCGGTTTCCAGACTCGTACACGGCGTCCGATGTGCTCGCGCTGTTGTCCGATTTGCGCAGCACCGATTTCGTGCGCGATGAGGAACTCATGGAGTGCCTTCAGATCGCGCACTTTGCACATCAGCCCCTACGAGCGCTCTCCGGCGGGCAGCGTCAACGTTTCAACGCAGCGACGGCATTCTGGTTTACCCCAGATGTGGTCCTCCTCGACGAACCGACCGCCGGGCTCGATCCGGTATCGAGTGGCCTGCTAAAGGACAAGCTGCGCGCCGTGCGTAACGACGGCCGGTCGGTTGTCATCACGTCGCATGTCTTGAGTGAACTGGAGCAAGTGGCGGACATCGTGGTCTTCATGCTCGAGGGACGGGTACACTGGCATGGCGCGCTCGACGAGTTGCGTGATATCACGAACGCCGCCACGCTCGAACACGCGATTGCCACGCTTATGCGGCGCCACGCAGCGCAGACACCTGCGAACGTCGCGTGATCACTCGCCCGTCAGTCGTTCGCACCGTGCTGCTGCACGAAATGCGCAATCTGCATCGCAATCGCGGTCTCATTGTGTTGTCGAGCGCGACCTTGCTGGCGTCAGAGAGCGTGTTGCGACTGACGGGATCCGGATCACGAGCGTTGGTCACGCTGCTCAATTTGGTGCTGCTGATTGTCCCATTGGTGTCGGTCACCGTCGGCGTCATTGCATGGCATGCC
>JANXUN010000447.1 GCA_025356185.1 Gemmatimonadaceae bacterium | reverse complement strand
CACGAGTGGCGCACCATTCCCGATCTAGCAAATGTCGGATATCCCATCGCTGATGCATCAGCTGATGGCACATTCGTTATCAACAAACATCCGCGCACGGGTGGTCGCATTTCCGTGCCAAGCGTGACCGAGCAGCTGGTGTACGAGATGGGTGATCCGCACGCGTACATCACGCCGGACGTCGTTGCCGACTTTACGAGCATCAGGCTTGAAGCGGCTGGTGAAAACCGTGTACGCGTGCATGGTGTGACCGGTGGACCTCCAACGCCGTTCCTCAAAGTGTCGATTGCGTACCGCGAGGGATACAAAGCCGTCGGATCGTTGGTGTATGCGTGGCCCGACGCGATGGAAAAGGCGCAAGTCGCCGACCGTGTGTTACGCGAACGTCTCGATAACCTTGGACTGAAGTTCGATCAGGTGTTGACAGAGTTTGTTGGCGCCACATCGTGCCATGGTTCGCTCGCAGGCGATGGTCGCGACGCGCCTGAAGTACAGTTCCGTATCGGTGTTCGCGGAAAGAACAAAGCCGACGTCGAGCGTTTTACGCGTGAGATTGTGCCTCTCGTGCTGAACGGTCCTCCAAGCGTCACCGGCTTCGCCGGCGGCCGTCCAAAGGTCGAAGAAATCGTTGCGTACTGGCCGGCGCTGCTTGATAAACGCGCAGTCACGACCGCTGTTCGCATTCTTGACTGACATCCCCGCCCTCTTAACATGACAACAGTGCAAGTGCGCTTGGTGGACATCGCCCACGCGCGTAGCGGTGACAAAGGCGACACGGCCAACGTCGGCCTCATCGCGTTGAGGCCAGCGTGGTATCCAGTGCTCGTGAAGCACGTCACAAAACAGCGCGTCGCGCAGCACTTTGCCGGACAGATTCACGGCGACGTTGATCGATTTGAGCTTCCCAATCTGCTCGCGCTGAATTTTCTGCTGCACGGCGCACTCGACGGCGGTGGGACGCTATCGCTCAAGACCGACGCGCAGGGCAAGGTGTACTCAACCGCGCTCCTTCGCATGACCATCGACGTGCCTGCCGACGAAGCCCGCGCGGCGAGGTTGCCTGGTGCTTCTGCGTGATTGTGCGAGCGCGGGTTTTGCTGATCATCTTCGGCGTTGCCGCGTTCATGTTTGCACTTCGCACGGAAAACGAAATCGCGCGCTGGGCCGGCATTGCGTGCGTCGCTGTGTCGCTCGGCTTGCGATTTATTAAGCGTGATGGTTCCGAGCGAGATCGCGAGGGTGGTAACTGATTACCACGGATGATCACGGATTGGGCGGATAGAAACGGATCCAACAAAAGCTTTTGCTTGATCTGTTGCTATCCGCCAAATCCGTGGCGGTTTCAATCGGTCGTTGCAACAGCGTCGTGCAGGAATTGTGCAGGGGTGCGAAAACCGAGGGTCATGCGCGGTCGCGTGTTGAGCTGATGCGCAACCGCGTCCAGGTCGGCTTGGGTATACTGCGCGAGCGACGTGCCTTTGGGAAAGTATTGGCGGAGTAAGCCGTTCGTGTTTTCGTTGGAGCCACGTTGCCACGGACTGCGCGGATCGCAAAAGTACACTTGCACATCGGTCGCAATCGTCAACTGTTTGTGCGCCGCCATTTCGTGCCCGCGATCCCAGGTGAGCGACGTCATGAGTTGTCCGGGCAGCCGGCGCACTTCGCGAATGAGCGCGCCGACGACACTCGCGGTGTCTTTGCCCGTGACGTGCACGAGATGCACGTAGCGCGAGGCGCGTTCGACGAGCGTCGCGATGTGCGAGTTGCGCGCGCCTGCCAGCAAATCACCTTCCCAGTGGCCGGGCACCGCGCGATCGGCGACGTCCGCGGGGCGCTCGCGAATGGAGACCGCGTCGACGATCTGTCCGCGCGCTTGGCCGTGGCGCGTCGCGCGCTGACTGCGGCGCAGCGGTCGGCGCGAGCGTAACTGCGCAATCAATTCCCGCTTGAGCGCACCGCGCGTTTGCACAAAGAGCGTGCGATAAATCGTTTCGTGCGACACGTGCATCGTCGGCTCATCGGGAAACGTCATGCGTAACCACCCCACGGTTTGTTGCGGCGACCACGCGTGCGCGAGCGCGGTCGCGACCGCCGCACACAACGGCGCGTGCAGGGCGAGGCGACAGCGTTTCGGGCGCGCGCCGGCGCGCCATGCGCGCCCGTCCGCGGCCACCGCGCGATACCGCTCGCGTCCGCCATTGCGGGTAATCTCGCGCGCAATCGTCGACGCCGCTCGGCCCAGCGTGCGGGCGATCGCCCGCACGCTCAGCGCTTGCACGATGCCGCGAGAAATCGCTTCGCGCTCCGCCAGTGATAGCGCCTGCCGCGCGCGTTGCCGACGATGCGGTGCGACGCCCCCCCGGACTTTGATCAGACTCTGAATCGTCCCCGCTTCACGCCCCGTCGCCGCGGCGATCGACACGAGCGTCTCGCCGCGCTGGCGTCGTCGCCACACCTCCGCGCGCTGTGCCATCGTAAATGCCACGCGCGTCCGTCGTTTCGGTGCCATCAGATTCACTCCAGTCGGTAGAGAGTACCTACTCGACTGTTGCCTTCACCGATTGAAACCGCCGTTGATATCGTCAGAATTGCTTAGGACACTAGCTTCGTGCGATCCTCAGCACACCGTCACGATCAACGCACTCGTTGTCCTCGTACTTGGAAGCCTCG